>NZ_JAOCLC010000068.1:0-25714 GCF_029845105.1 Stenotrophomonas sp. GD03654
AGCGTGCGCAGCCCGTCCTCGTCGAGGATCTCCACAACGTTCAGGTGGGGCAGGGCGATCAACCCCTGCTGGCGCAGCTTGGTGAAGGTACGGCTGACCGTTTCCATGGTCAGGCCCAGATGATCGGCGATGTCGCCACGACCCATCGGCAGCGACACGCGCAGGCCGTCGCCGCCCAGCTTGGCCTCGCGTGCGGCCAGGCGCAGCAGGAAATCGGCCAGCTTCTCGGCCGGCTGCAGGCGTGCGAGCGCCAGCGCGGCATCCTGTGCGGCATCCAGTTCCTGGCAGGCGCGCTGCAGCAGCTTGCGCTCCAGATGCGGGAAGCGGCTGCGAAGCGCCTTCATCTGCGGCAGTGCGACGCGGCACACGCGGCTGTCGGCAATCGCCTCGATGTCGTAACGATGGTGGTCGCTGCCGCTCAGGCCCAGATAGTCGCCAGGCAGCACGAAGCCGTTGATCTGGCGGCGACCATCCGCCAGGGTGCGCACCAGGCGCAGTGCGCCGGCGGTCAATGTATAGACATGCTGGCGTTCCTCGCCGGTGCGGGCCAGCGTGCTGCCCATGCTGACCTGCTGCGAGACCGTGACTTGTTCCAGCGCCTGCACTTCATCGGGCGACAACGCCGAGCACACCGCAAGGTGGCGAACCGAGCAGTGCAGGCAGTCCAGCGTGATGCAGGACGGCGCGGCGGGATCGTTGGTGGCGGGCGGAGCGCCGGAAGGCCGTGACATGTTGCGGGGGGCGTATCGCGGGCGGGGGAGGGCCTTATGATACTTCAAGCGGCCGTTCGACCCTGCCCGAGGCGGGGGCGCTAGAATGTTGCCCCCTCCCACGTCCCGTTCCAGCAGGAGTTCCGCCCGTGATCAAGCCCCGTACCCCGCCCGGCACCCTTGAGCTGCTGCCGCGCGAGCAGATTGCGTTCCAGCGCATGCTGGACGTCATCCGCCGCAACTACGAGCGCTTCGGGTTCCTGCCGGTGGAGACGCCGGTGTTCGAGCTGTCCGATGTGCTGCTGACCAAGTCCGGTGGCGAGACCGAGCGCCAGGTGTATTTCGTGCAGTCCACCGGCGCGCTGGCCAACGCGGCCGAGTCGGGCGACCGTTCGTTGCCGGAAATGGCGCTGCGCTTCGACCTGACCGTGCCGCTGGCACGCTACGTGGCCGAGCACGAACACGAACTGACCTTCCCGTTCCGCCGCTACCAGATGCAGCGCGTGTATCGCGGCGAGCGCGCCCAGCGCGGTCGCTTCCGCGAGTTCTACCAGTGCGACATCGACGTGATCGGCAAGGACAGCCTGAGCGTGCGATACGACGCCGAAGTGCTGGCGGTCATCCACGCCGTGTTCTCGGAACTGCGCATCGGTGACTTCAGCATCCAGCTGAACAACCGCAAGCTGATGCGCGGCTTCTTCGAAAGCCTGGGCGTGGCCGAAGGTGAGCGCCAGCTGGCGGTGCTGCGCGAAGTGGACAAGCTGGACAAGCGCGGCGCCGATTACGTGCGCGAGACGCTGGTGGGCGAGGGCTTCAACATTCCGGCCGAACAGGTCGAGAAGATCCTGGCGTTCGTGGCCGTGCGTTCGCAGGGGCATGCCGATGCGCTGGCGCAGCTGGACGCGCTGGAAGCCGACGCCGGTTCTTCGGAGATCCTGCGTACCGGTGTTGCTGAACTGCGCGAAGTGCTGCAGCTGGTGCAGGCGCTGGGCGTGCCGGAAACCGCGTATTGCCTGAACTTCTCCATTGCGCGCGGCCTGGACTACTACACCGGCACCGTCTACGAGACCACGCTGACCGACCACCCGCAGATCGGCTCGATCTGCTCGGGCGGCCGCTACGAAGACCTGGCCAGCCACTACAGCAAGTCGAAGCTGCCGGGCGTGGGCATCTCCATCGGCCTGTCGCGCCTGTTCTGGCAGTTGCGCGAAGCCGGCCTGATCGATGGCATCGAAGCCAGCAGCGTGCAGGCGCTGGTGGCCCTGATGGACGAGCAGGGCATGCCGCAGTCGCTGGACATCGCGCGCCGCCTGCGCGCCGGTGGCATCAACACCGAAGTGCAGATGGAGCCGAAGAAGATCGGCAAGCAGTTCCAGTACGCGGCCAAGGCCGGGATCCGCTTCGTGGTGCTGGCCGGTGAAGACGAGCTGGCGCGCGGCGTGGTGGCGGTGAAGGACCTGCTGCGCGAGCAGCAGTTCGAGGTCTCCCGCGATGAGCTGGCCAGTACCTTGCAGGTGGAGCTGGAGCAGTCCAGGGCGATGGCGTAATGCGGGCCGCCGCAGGGGCGCTGTGCGTGCTCCTGCTGGCGGGCTGCCAGAGCGACCCGGTGCTGCGCAGTGCACGGATCGGTCCGGCGCAGTACCGGCTGCAGGTTGATCGCTGCCACGTGATCGACCGCGCGCAGCTGGAGGGTGACCTGCAGGCCCTGGCCTCGCGCAGGTGTCCAGCGGGTGTGGGGTCACTGGAGAACATCCAGCCCCAACCGAGCCGGCAGGGCAGCCTGTTCGGTGAATGCCTGCGCCGCGGAGCGCTGCAGGCCGAGGTGCGCTGCCTGCCCTGAGTCGGGCCAGGTTGTTGATTTGAAAGCAGAACGCCCGCCTTTCGGTGGGCGTTTTGCGTTTGTGGACAACAGCAGTCGAGCATGGCTCGACTCTACAAAAGCCGGTTCCGATCCGATCCATGCTGTTCTGACAGCCCGCGGCCAACTGTCGAAGGCGGGGTGGGTCCGGTGGCAGGGGTGTGAGCGGCATGGGCCCGAGGCATGCCTCGGGCGGGTTGGGCAGGATGCCCAGCCCCGGTCTTGCCGTGTGCGCAGGACAGCGCACACGAGCAAGCCGCGACCAAGCCCCCATGGATGGGTTTACGGCGTCCCCTGCCACCGGAACCTCCTCGCCAACGCTCAGGAAATCAGCATTTGCTTTTGCTCTGGCTCTTGGCGGGTGCAGGGCAGCAGCCCTGCCGCACCTCAACCCACGATTTGACGCACTGTGCAAGAATGCGCTAATGTACTAACGCGCTATTACATTGATGCATGGAACCGACCCCGTGAAAGCCCGCCCCGAAATTGCCGCCAAAGACCCGAAGGCCGACCTGGACGCCCTCGCCGAGGCCTTTGCTGCTCTGCGCGAGCCGGAGCAGGTGGTCGCCTTCCTGCGCGACCTGTGCACGCCGGCCGAACTGGAAGCCATGGCCGACCGCTGGAAGGTGGTGCCGCTGCTGCAGCAGGGTGTGCCGTACCGCGAGATCCACGAGCGCACCGGCGTCAGCGTGACCACCACCGGACGGGTGGCGCGAACGCTTGAGCATGGCCATCGAGGCTATGCCGCCGCCATCGACCGCCTTGCTTCGCGCTGATCCGCGCCCCGTTCCGAACTTCGAGACCTCCCCCATGAGTGCAACCCAGGCAGCGCCGGCACGAGACCGGCTGCGTATCGCCATCCAGAAGAGTGGCCGGTTGGCCGAGCCCGCCCGCAACCTGCTCAGCGCCTGTGGCCTGAGCTGGCGCGAAAGCCGCGACAAATTGTTCTGCTACGGCGAGTCGCTTCCGGTGGACCTGCTGCTGGTGCGCGACGACGACATCCCCGGTCTGATCGCCGACGGCGTCTGCGACCTCGGCATCGTCGGTCGCAACGAGCTGGACGAGCAGGCCGCGGCACGTCGCCAGGTCGGCCTGCCGGATGCCTACCAGGCGCTGCGCGGGCTGGGCTTCGGCCAGTGCCGGCTGATGCTGGCGGTGCCGGAGGAGTGGCAATGGCAGGGTCCGGCGCAGCTGGCCGGCACCCGCATCGCCACCAGCTACCCGGCCATCCTCAAGCAGTGGCTGGCCGAGCAGGGTGTGGATGCACAGGTGGTCGAGCTGTCCGGTTCGGTGGAAATCGCCCCGCGACTGGGTACCGCCGACCTGATCTGCGACCTGGTCTCCAGCGGCGCCACCCTGCGTGCCAACCAGTTGACCCCGGTGCACAACCTGCTCGACAGCGAGGCGGTGCTGGCCGGTGCGGTGCGCGTGCCGGATGATGCGCGTGCATCGCTGTGCGCGATGCTGCTGCGCCGCCTCGATGGCGTGGTACAGCGGCAGGACCGCAAGCTGCTGATGTTCCGCGCCAGCGAGGATCGCGTCGACGCGCTGTCGCAGCTGCTGGCCGATGCCGAGCCGCTGGTGCGGCTGCCGGCCGATGGCGGCGCGCTGCGCCTGCAGACCATGTGCCCCGGCCCGCTGAGCTGGCAGCGCATGGAAGAACTCGAGCGCGCTGGCGCGCAGGGCCTGATGGTGTTGAGCGTGGAGCGGTCGCTGGCATGAACCGTCTGATCTGGTCCCGACTTGATGAGACCGCGCGCAGCGCGGCGCTGACCCGCCCGGTGCAGACCGTGGCGCAGCAGACCCGCGACGCGGTGGCGACGCTGATTGCACAGGTGCGCACACAGGGCGACGACGCGCTGCGCGCGATCACCGCACGCTTCGATGGTGTCGAGCTGTCGTCCTTTGAAGTGAGCGAAGCCGAGTTTGCCGCGGCCGAAGCTGCGGTGCCGGCTGAGTTGCGCCAAGCCATGGTGGAAGCTGCCGAACGCATCGCGCGTTTCCACGCCGCTGGCATGGGCACGGGCTATGCGGTGGAAACCGCCCCGGGCGTGGTCTGCGAGCGCATGCTGCGCCCGATCGGCCGGGTGGGCCTGTATGTGCCGGCGGGCAGCGCACCGCTGCCGTCCACCGCGCTGATGCTGGGTGTTCCCGCACGGCTGGCCGGCTGCCCGCAGGTGGTGCTGTGTACGCCGCCACGCGCCGACGGCACGGCCGATCCGGCGGTGCTGGTGGCCGCGCGGTTGACCGGGGTGCAGCGCGTGTTCAAGCTGGGCGGTGCCCAGGCCATCGCCGCGATGGCCTACGGCACGGCCAGCATTCCGGCCTGTGACAAGCTGTTCGGGCCCGGCAACAGCTTCGTCACCGAAGCCAAGCAGCAGGTCGCACAGGATGGCGCGGCCGCCATCGACATGCCGGCGGGCCCCTCCGAAGTGCTGGTGATTGCCGATGCCGGCGCCAATCCGGCGTTCGTCGCCGCCGACCTGCTGTCGCAGGCCGAGCACGGTCCGGATTCTCAGGTTCTGCTGCTGACCGACGATGCCGCGATGCTGGCGGCGGTCGAGGCCGAAGTGGAGCGCCAGGTGGCCTTGCTGCCGCGCCAGCAGATCGCACGCCAGGCGCTGTCGGCCTCGCGGCTGATCCAGGTCGATTCGTTGGACGAAGCCTTCGCGATCAGCAACCGTTATGCGCCGGAGCACCTGATCCTGGCGCTGCGTGATCCGCGTGCGTGGCTGGAAAAGGTGCAGGCGGCCGGCTCGGTGTTCCTGGGTGATTACACCCCCGAGGCACTGGGCGACTACTGCAGCGGCACCAACCACGTGCTGCCTACCGCCGGTGCCGCACGTGCCTACAGCGGTGTCAGCGTGGCCAGCTTCCAGAACCTGATCAGCGTGCAGAGCGCCAGCGCTGCCGGCCTGGCGGCAATCGGCGGCTGCGCGCGCATCATCGCCAGCGCTGAAGGCCTGGATGCGCATGAACGTGCGGTCGCAGTGCGCATGGAGGTGGCAGCATGAGCGCGGCTATCGATGATGTGCTGGCACTGGTGCGTCCGGATCTGCGGGCGTTTGCCGGCTACAGCTCGGCGCGCAGTGCGGCGGTGCAGGGCGAGGTCTGGTTGAACGCCAATGAGTCGGCCTGGGCCAATCCGGCTGATGTGACGGGCAACAGCCGGCGCTATCCGGAACCGCAGCCGTTGGCGTTGCGTGAGGGCCTGGCGGTGCTGTACGGCGTGACGCCGCCGCAGCTGCTGGTCGGCCGCGGCAGCGACGAAGCCATTGATCTGCTGGTGCGCGCCCTGTGCGTGCCGGGCCGCGATGGCGTGCTGGTCACGCCGCCGGTGTTCGGCATGTATGCGGTCTGCGCGCGCCTGCAGGGCGCCGCATTGATTGAAGTGCCGCTGGTGGACAGCGAGGACGGCCTGCGCGCTGATCTGGATGCGGTGATCGACACCGCCAAGGCGCGCAATGCCAAGCTGGTGTTCCTGTGCGCACCGTCGAACCCGGCCGGCAGTGATATCGCCCTGGACGAGGTCGAACGGGTGGCGGTTGCGTTGCGCGGGCAGGCACTGGTGGTGGTGGACGAGGCCTATGTCGAGTACGCGCAGCGTGCGTCGGCGACCACGTTGCTGGCCGCGCACGCCAATCTGGCAGTGCTGCGCACGTTGTCGAAGGCGCACGCACTTGCGGCCGCGCGCATCGGCACCCTGATCGCCGCGCCGGAACTGATTGCCGTACTGCGCCGTTGCCAGGCGCCGTACCCGGTGCCGACCCCGTGCGCCGAGCTGGCCGTGCAGGCGCTGCAGCCGGCCGCACTGGCACGTACCGCCGAGCGCGTGGCGACGGTCATCGCCGAGCGCGAACGCCTGTTCGCTGCGCTGCCGGGCCTGCCTGGCGTGCGCCGGGTGTATGCCTCGGCCGGCAACTACCTGCTGGTCCGGTTCACTGATGCGCAGGCAGCGTTCGACACCTTGCTGGATGCCGGCGTGGTGGTACGCGACCAGCGCGCCGCGCCGCAGCTGGGTGATGCACTGCGCATCAGTATCGGCAGCCCCGAAGAGAATGACCGCGTGCTTGCGGCCCTGTCGGCGCGGAGGGCCGCAGCATGACCCCGATCCTGTTCATCGACCGCGACGGTACCCTCATCGAGGAGCCGTCCGACTTCCAGATCGACGCCTACGAAAAGCTGCGCTTCGTGCCGCAGGTGATCCCGGCGCTGCTGAAGCTGCGCGACGCCGGCTATCAGTTCGTGATCGTCACCAATCAGGATGGCCTCGGCAGCGACAGCTACCCGCGCGCCAGCTTCGATGGCCCCAACAACCTGATGCTGCAAATCTTCGAAAGCCAGGGCATCACTTTCCGTGACGTGCTGATCGACTGCAGCTGGCCGCAGGACAACGCGCCGACCCGCAAGCCGGGCATCGGTCTAATGACCGCCTACCTGCAGGACCGCAGCATCGACTGGGCGCGCTCGGGCATGGTCGGTGACCGCATCACCGACCTGCAGTTCGCTGACAACCTCAACATCCGAGGCTTCCAGCTGCGCACCGAACAGTTCGGAGGCGAGTGGGACTGGCCGGGCATCGCCCATGTGCTGGCCGATGCGCCGCGTACCGCAGTGGTCGAGCGCAACACGAAAGAGACGAAGATCCGCGTCGAACTGGATCTGGACCGCGCCGGTGATGCGCGCATCGCCACCGGACTGCCGTTCTTCGACCACATGCTGGAACAGATCGGCAAGCACGGCGGGTTCGCGCTGGACATCCAGGCCGACGGCGACCTGCACATCGACGAGCACCATACCATCGAGGACACCGGCCTCGCATTGGGCCAGGCGCTGCGCGAGGCGCTGGGCGACAAGCGCGGCATCGGCCGCTACGGCTTCACCCTGCCGATGGACGAGGCGCTGGCCAGCGCTGCGCTGGACTTCAGTGGCCGCCCGTACTTCGTGTTCGAGGGCGAGTTCAAGCGCGAGCGCGTGGGCGATATGCCGACCGAACTGGTGCCGCACTTCTTCCGTTCGCTGTGCGACGCCAGCGGGTTGAACCTCAACCTGCAGGTACGCGGCGACAACGATCACCACAAGGTGGAAGCCTGCTTCAAGGCCTTGGCCCGCGCACTGCGTCCGGCGCTGGCCCGCCAGGGCACGGCGCTGCCTTCCACCAAGGGGGCGCTGTGAGCGACGTTGCGCTGATCGATGCCGGCGGCGCCAACCTGGGCTCGGTGCGCTACGCATTGGAGCGCCTGGGTGCGACGGTGCGGCTGGTGCGCGATGCGGATGGGCTGACCGGTGCGCAGCGGGTGATCCTGCCCGGCGTCGGCGCTGCCGGTCCCGGCATGCAGCGCCTGCATGCGCAGGGCCTGGTCGAGCCGTTGCAGCGGCTGGAAGTGCCGCTGATGGGTATCTGCCTCGGCATGCAGCTGCTGTTCGAACGCTCCGAGGAAGCCGGCGTGGAAACGCTGGGGCTGATTCCCGGCGTGGTGCGCAAGCTGGTACCGGCCTGCGGCATCCGCGTGCCGCACATGGGCTGGAACCGCCTGCTGCCGCTACGCGAATCGCTGTTGCTGCAAGGCGTGCCGGAACGCGCCAGCGCCTACTTCGTGCACAGCTATGCGGCGCCGCTCAATACCCACACCGTCGCTGCCTGCGACCACGGTGGCCTGTTCACCGCCGTGGTGGAGCAGGGGCGTTACTACGGCGCACAGTTCCATCCGGAGCGCTCCGGCGAGACCGGTTCGCTGATGCTGCGCAACTTCCTCGAGGGCACTGCTGCATGAGTTTCATTGTCTACCCCGCGCTGGATATCCGCGATGGCCGCGTGGTGCGGCTGCGCCAGGGCGACTACGCGCAGGAAACCTCCTATGGGGATGACCCTCTGCCGCGCGCGCAGGCCTTTGCCGCGCAGGGTGCGCAGTGGATGCATCTGGTCGACCTGGACGCTGCGCGCGCCGGTGGCTACACGCTCGCGCCGCTGCTGGCGGATATCCGCGGGCAGACGCCATTGCGGGTGCAGACCGGTGGCGGCGTGCGCGGTCGTGATGATGTGTCGCGCATTCTCGATGCTGGTGCCAACCGCGTGGTGGTGGGTTCGCTGGCGGTGCGCCGCCCCGATGAAGTGGTCGGCTGGCTGGAGGAATTCGGCGCCGAGCGCATCACGATTGCGCTGGACGCTCGCCAGGACGCACAGGGGCAGTGGCAGCTGCCGGTGCACGGCTGGACCGAGAACGCCGGGGTGACCCTGGATGACCTGGCCCGGCGCTACGCGCGCGCCGGCATGCGCCATCTGCTGTGCACCGACATCGCCCGCGACGGCATGCTGGCCGGGCCCAACATCAGTCTCTACCAGCACCTGTCGGCGCTGCTGCCGGGCGTGGCGGTGCAGGCCTCCGGCGGCATCCGCGACGTGGCCGATGTGGCCGAAGCGCGACGTGTGGGCTGCGGCGGCGCGATCCTCGGCAAGGCGCTGCTGGAGCAGCGCATGGACCTGGCGGAGGCGCTGGCATGTTGAGCCGTCGCATCATTCCGTGCCTGGATGTGCGCGATGGTCGCGTGGTCAAGGGTGTGCGCTTCCGCGACCATGTCGACATGGGCGACATCGCCGAGCTGGCGCAGCGCTACCGCGACCAGGGTGCCGACGAGCTGGTGTTCTATGACATCGGCGCCAGCCCCGAGGCGCGCTCGGTGGACGTCGCCTGGATCGAGCGCATCGCGCGGCTGATCGACATTCCGTTCTGCGTGGCCGGTGGCATCGACAGCGTGGAAACCGCGCGTCGCGTGTTGTTCGCCGGTGCCGACAAGGTGTCGATCAACTCGCCCGCGTTGGGCCGTCCCGAACTGATCACTGAACTGGCCGACGAGTTCGGCGTGCAGTGCGTGGTGGTCGGTGTCGATTCGGTACGCGAGACCGATGGCCAGTGGCGGGTGCGCCGTTTCAGTGGCGACCCGGACAAGACCCAAGCGGTGCCGCTGCGCACCCTGGACTGGATTGTCGAGGCACAACGGCGTGGCGCTGGCGAGATCGTGTTGAACTGCATGGACAGCGATGGCGTGCGCCGTGGCTACGATGTCGTGCAGCTGCAGCAGGCGCGGGCACTGTGCCAGGTGCCGCTGATCGCTTCCGGTGGCGCCGGTGCGATGGAACACTTCGCCGAGGCTTTCGATCAGGCGGACGTCGATGGCGCGCTGGCCGCCAGCGTGTTCCACAGCGGCGCCATCGCCATTCCGGAATTGAAGCGCTACCTGCGCGGACAGCAGATCGAGGTGCGGGATGTCTATTGAAGTGAGGCCGTCACCGGACGCGCTGCAGGCGCTGGACTGGGGCAAGGGCGAAGGCCTGCTGCCGGCGGTAGTGCAGCATGCCGATACCCTGCAGGTGCTGATGCTGGGCTATGTCAGCGCCGAATCGCTGGCGGCCACGCTCGCCATCGGCCATATGACCTTTTTCAGTCGCAGCAAGCAGCGGTTGTGGACCAAGGGCGAGCAGTCCGGCAACGTGCTGGTAGTGCAGTCGATCAGTGTCGACTGCGATGCCGACACGCTGCTGGTGATCGCGCGCCCGGCCGGGCCGACCTGTCACACCGGTGCGGAGAGCTGCTTCGATGGCGCGCCGAAGGACTTCCTGGGCGGGCTCGGCCAACTGGTGGCGATGCGTGAGGCGCAGCGACCACCGGGCAGCTACACCACGAGCCTGTTCGAGGGTGGTATCCGCCGCATCGCGCAGAAGGTGGGCGAGGAGGGTGTGGAGACCGCATTGGCCGCCGTGGCGCAGGATGATGAGGCGTTGCTGGGCGAGGCGTCGGACCTGTTGTTCCACCTGCTGGTGCTGCTGCGCGCGCGCGGGATGTCGCTGGAGGATGCGCGGGCGGTGCTGGAAAAGCGCCATCGTTGAGGGAGGCGTGGGACCAATGGTCCGCACCTGCCTCTGCAATGCAGCCGAGCGTGGCTCGGCTCTACAATAGGCGGTCTTCTTCTTTCCCGGACCGCCCATGAAACTGCCTGCCGCCTGGCTGTGCTGCCTGTTGCTGACCTCGCCGGCCTGGGCCGCGGACACCGTGGTCAGCGGCAAGGTCTATCTGGAGCGTGACGGACGGCCGGGGCGCGGCGCGACCGATCCGGGCCTGGCCGGGGTGCAGGTTTCCAACGGCGAGACCATCGTCAAGACGGCTGCAGACGGCAGCTACAGCTTGCCAGTGCGCGACGGCCAGACCGTATTCGTGATCAAGCCCGATGCCTACGCCTTCCCGAAGGCGACCGACGGCCTGCCGTCGTTCTGGCGCCACTACCGCCCGAACGGCTCGCCGGCGCTGAAGTACGGCGGCATCGCCGCCACCAGCGATGTCACCCGCAACTGGGATTTCGCTCTGCAGTCGGACCGCCATGACAGCCGCCGTGGTTTCCAGATGCTGGTGTTCACCGATTCGCAGACCGCCAGCCTGAAGGACATCGGCTACTACCAGCAGTCGATCGTGGCGCCGCTGGTCGGCCAGACCAGGGCGCGCATGGGCACCACCCTCGGTGACATCGTCAACGATGACCTGACCCTGTATCCGGCGATCAACAAGGTCACCGCCGAACTTGGCGTGCCGTGGTTCCATGTGCCGGGCAACCACGACCTCGATTTCGATGCCGCCAGCGATGAGCACTCGCTGGACAGCTGGCGCAACATCTACGGCCCGGACACCTACGCGGTGGAAGAGGGCGGCGCCAGTTTCGTGTTCCTGGACGACGTGGTGTACGACCCCAAGGCCAGGCCGAAGTACGTCGGCGGCCTGCGCGAAGACCAGTTCGCCTTCCTCGCCAGCTACCTGAAGGGGCTGCACAAGGATCGCCTGCTGGTGCTGGGCATGCACATCCCGCTGTTCGACGCGGCGCCGGGACGCGAGACCTTCCGGCATGCCGATCGCCAGCGCCTGTTCGACCTGTTGAAGGACTTCCGCAACGTGCTGGTGCTCAGCGGCCACAGCCACACCCAGCAGCACGTCTACCACGGCAAGGCCGAGGGCTGGAACGGCGAAAAGCCGCTGCACGAGTACAACGTGGGTGCCAACTGCGGTGCGTTCTGGTCGGGGGTGAAGGACGCCGCCGGCGTGCCGGACAGCACCATGAGCGATGGCACCCCGAAGGGCTATGCGTTGCTCGATGTGGCCGGCAATGGCAGCTACAAACTGCAGTACCGCGTGGCCGGCAAACCGGCCAGCGAGCAGATCGGCCTGCATGCGCCGAAGGTGCTGCGCCAGGGGGCCTACCCGGCGTGGGGCATCTATGCCAACGTCTACATGGGTGAGGATGCCAGCGTGGTCGAGTACCGCGTCGATGGCGGCGCCTGGCAGCCGATGAAGCAGGTCAGCCAGCCCGATCCGCGCCTGATGGTGGAAAACGTGGCCGACGACCTAGCCGACAGCCTGCGCGGCTACGACCGCTCGCCGGAGGCCACCGCATCGCCGCACCTGTGGCGCGGCGCGTTGCCGACCGATCTGGCCGTGGGCAGTCACAAGGTCGAGGTGCGCTCCACCCAGCCCGACGGAGCGGTGTTCACCGCCAGCACCCGCTACAGCCTGCAGACTGCCCAGCCCTGACACGCCGCAAGGCCTCTCCAGCGAAAGGACCCCGCATGGATATCCGCTTCATGGCCGGCACCACGCCGGTGACCCTCAGCCGCCACTGGTTCACCGGCGCGATGCTGCTGCAGAGCGCCACCGAGAAGGTCTGGGTGCAGCATCCGCTGCATCCCGGCACCCACTTCTCGTTCTCGCTGGTACAGTCGTGGCTGCGCCATATCGCCGGCCATGAAGTGCTGGTTGAGCGCACCCGGCCGCTGCTGTTTGCCGGTTTCCGCCCGCAGCGGCTGCGCGTGCTGGTGGATGGTGTGCAGGTGGCCGAACAGGAAGGCATGTAGGCCAACCTGAACCATCGGTGTGCTAGGCAAAGCTGCCCCGATGCCTGAGAATCGGGGCGATTCAATCGATCCAAGCAGGCCAGCGTGACCATCGCAGCAGCGTCCCCGGTTTCCTCCGACTCCGCCCGCGGCGGTCTTCCGCGCCGTCTGGTGGTCGCCGATGTCGGCGGCACCTTTGCCCGCCTCGCGCTGGCTGAAACCCAACCCGGCGAGGCGCCGCTGCTGGGCAGCCATCGCACCTACGCCTGCGCCGAGCACCCCAGCCTGGCGGCGATCCTGGCCGATTTTACCGCAGGCCTTGGCCAGCCGGTGCAGACCGCGGTGGTCGCCATCGCCGGCCTGCTCGATGGCGATGTGCTGATCAATTCCAACCTGCCGTGGACGGTCTCGCTGTCGGCCACCCGCGCGCAGTCCGGGTTGGGCGAACTGCAGCTGATCAATGATTTCGAGGCGGTGGCGCTGGCCATCCCTTATCTGCAGCCCGACACGCTGGTGCCGCTGAACGGCGATGCCGATCCGGCGCAGGCGTTCCCGGCACTGGTGCTGGGCGCCGGCACCGGCCTGGGCGCCGCGCTGCGCTTTGCCGATGGCGAGCGCCCGGTGCTGGCCAGCGAGATCGGCCATGCCGCGCTCGGCGCCGGCAACACGCTGGAACTGCAGGTGCTGGGCAAGCTGCTGCAGCGCTGGGCGCACGTGGACAACGAGCGCGTGCTGTCCGGTAGTGGCCTGATGAACCTGTACCCGTGCCTGTGCGAGCTGCGCGGTGCCACCCCGGTGTGGACCAGCACCGAAGCGTTGATCGGTGCCGCGCGCAGCGGTGAAGACGCGCTGGCGGTGGAAACGCTGCAGGTGTTCTGTGCCTGGCTGGGCAGCCTGGCCGGCGACGCCGCCATCGCCGTCGGCGCGCGCTCGGTGTACCTGGCCGGTGGCATTTCCGCGCATGTGCAGGATTTCCTGGCCGATGGCCGCTTCCGCGAGCGCTTCCTCAACAAGGGCGTGCTGACCGAGGTGCTGCGCCAGGTACCGGTGTGGCGCGTGGAGCATGGCCAGCTGGGCGTGCTCGGTGCAGCGGTCTGGCACGCCGCACGACAGCCCACGCACGACTGATCGGCACGGCCGGCATCGGGCCGGCCGCACATTGCAGACTGGGAGGGGAAGATGGTGGATCGCAGGCAGTTCCTGCAGGCCGGCGCACTGGCCGCTGGCATCGCAGCATTACCGGGCGTGCAGGCGCGCACGCAGGGTGGGGCCAAAGTGGTTTCGACCTGGGACTTCGGCGTGCCGGCCAACCAGGCCGCATGGAAGGTGCTGGCCCAGGGCGGCAGCGCGCTGGATGCGGTGGAAGCAGGCGCACGCTGGGCCGAGAGCGAGCTGTGCAACCCCACCGTCGGCCATTGTGGCAATCCGGATCGCGACGGCGTGCTGAGCCTGGACGCGAGCATCATGGATGGTGATGGCCGTTGCGGTGCAGTGGCCGCGCTGGTCGACATCCTGCATCCGGTGTCGGTGGCCCGCAAAGTGATGGAAAACAGCCCGCACGTGCTGCTGGTGGGCGACGGCGCGCAGCAGTTCGCGGTGCAGCAGGGCTTCGAGCGCAAGCACCTGCTGACGCCGCAGGCCGAAGCGGCCTGGCGCGAGTGGCTGAAGACCGAGAAGTACCAGCCGCAGATCAATGCCGAGCGCCGTGGTATTCCCGGCAACAGCGACAACCACGACACCATCGGCATGCTGGCGCTGGATGCCAAGGGCCATCTGGCCGGTGCCTGCACAACCAGCGGGATGGCCTGGAAACTGCACGGCCGGGTTGGCGACAGCCCAATCATCGGTGCCGGCCTGTATGTCGACAACGAAGTGGGTGCGGCCACCGCATCGGGCGTGGGTGAGGAGATGATCCGCAACGCCGCTTCGTTCCTGGTGGTCGAGCTGATGCGCCAGGGGCGCTCGCCGGCGCAGGCCTGCCGCGAAGCCATCGACCGAGTGGTGCGCAAGCGCCCCGAAGCGAGCAAGACACTGCAGGTCTGCTTCCTGGCCATGAACAAGCAGGGCGAGGTGGGTGCCTACGCGTTGCATCGCGGCTTCGTCTACGCCGTGTGCGATGGACAGCGCCAGGATGACCTGCGCGACTCGCCGTCGATCTACACGAGCACCCAAACGTGAGCACGCGGCTCACTCTGGAAATCGCCAGCAACTCGCTGGCCTCGGCGCTGGCCGCCCAGGCCGGCGGTGCCGACCGCATCGAGCTGTTCGACAACCTGGCCGAGGGCGGCACCACGCCGTCGTTCGCCAGCATCGCGATGGCCCGCGAGCGCCTGTCGATTCCGCTGTTCGTGCTGGTGCGGCCACGCCCGGGCGACTTCCACTACGACGCGCTGGAAACCGAACTGATGCTGCGTGACATCGCGCAGTGCCGCGCGCTCGGCTGCGATGGCGTGGTGATCGGTGCGCTGGATGTGCAGGGCGGTATCGACCTGGCGCTATGCCGTGAACTGGTGCAGGCCGCCGGGCCGTTGCAGGTGACCTTCCATCGCGCCTTTGATGCGGCCCGCGACCTGCCAGCAGCACTGGAACAGGTGATCGGACTGGGCTGCCAGCGCGTGCTGACCTCGGGCGGCCAGGTCAGCGCCGAGGCCGGTGCCGATGTGCTGGCGGGTCTGGTCACACAGGCGGCGGGGCGCATCAGTGTGATGGCCGGCGCGGGGCTGGGCCCAGCCAATATCGCCGTCGTCGCACGGCGGAGCGGCTGTACCGAACTGCACGCCTCGGCCAAGGGCCTGCGCCGCTCGGCGATGCAGTTCCAGAACCCGGCCTTGCGAGGGCTGGACCCGGACTGGAGCCAGACCGCCACCGCCACTGTGGCCGCGCTGCGGCAGGCGCTGGACGGCGCGCAGTAACCCGCTTCTTCTGTAGAGCCGAGCCCTCGCTCGGCTGCTCTTTGCGACGAACAACAGCAGCCGAGCACAGGCTCGGCTCTACAACGACCCGCTGCCGGCCGAACGCGACCACGCGGACAAAACCGTTCCGCGCGCGGTTGTCGTGATCGTGTCACTACTTCGTGCGCCGTTCTCTCAGCGATGTTTCGCAACCCTTTGATTGTTCTGGATGCCGGCAGCCGATAGCGGCATTCCCTCGGGTGTTGCTGCGTTGCCGCATGCCGGGTGTGGTTCAGCTGTGCTTTAGTTTGGATCGATCCACAGGAGGGGGCGCCGCGTCGGTCCTGAGCCGATCCAGGTGCCCGGATCAGCCGTAGTGCCGCGCCACCACCCGTCCGTGCGTCCACACTTTCGAAGAGCAACCACCCATGGCTCAGTCCGTTCGCAAGCGCCGTCACCTGCTGTCCCAGGCCCTGATCCTCGCCCTCTTGCCGCTGGCTGCCAGTGCACAGGAAGCTGCCAGTGCGTCCACCAAGGATCTGGACGCAGTCACCGTCACCGGTTCACGCATCAAGCGCGCCGCCGTCGAAGGCCCGGCACCGGTCAACGTGATCACCGCTGCGCAGATCCAGAAAGAAGGCTTTGTCAGCGTGTACGACGCGCTGAAGACCCTCACCGAGGCCACCGGCACTGTTGAAGCCGCTTCGCAGTGGGGCTCGCATACGCCCAATGCCAGCGGCCTGAACCTGCGCGGGATGGGCCCGAACCGCTCGCTGCTGCTGGTCAACGGCCGTCGCGTGGCGGACTACCCGCTGCCGTATGGCGGTGAAACCAACTTCTCCAACTACGGCAACATTCCGGCCGCGGCGGTGGAGCGCATCGAAGTGCTGACCGGTGGCGCCTCGGCCATCTATGGTTCGGATGCGATTGCCGGCGTGGTCAACGTCATCCTGAAAACCAACTACGACGGCGACGAAGTGCGCGTGCGTGGTGGTACCTCCACCGAGGGTGGCCGCGATACCTGGGACTTGTCCTGGGCCGGCGGCAAGACCGGCGACAACTGGAGCGTGACCTACGCGCTGCAGTACACCAAGCGTGATCCGCTGTTCGGGCGTGATCGTCCGCAGATGGACGACGCCGATGATGCACCGTATCCGTCCTGGAACATGGAGCAACGCAAGGTCGGCTTCCGACCCACCGCTGGTCTGGCGCTGATCGATCCGACCACGGGCCAGCGTCTGGCACCGCCCACCGGCACCTGCGAGAAGTTCAACGGCGAGTACTACACCGCTGATCGACTGGTCTACAACTACGCCGCCAACACCATCACCAACACCGGCCGCCTGTGCGGTATGAGCGCCGACTACGCCAACTGGCTGCTCACCGGCGGTGCCGAGAACGTGTCCGGCAACCTGTATGCCACCTTCGACTTCAGCAACGACCTGCAGGCCTGGACCAACCTGGCGGTGTACCGCTCCGAAGCGATCTGGGGCACCAATCCGCCCAGCGTGTCGCTGATCGACGATGACAACGGCTACTACTGGGATGCCAACCGCAACCGTCCGATCCTGGGCGTGCGCCAGTTCACCCCGAACGAGGTGGGCGGCCTGGATACGCTGCGCAATACCAACCGCGAACTGTCCTGGGATTGGAGCGCGGGCCTGCGAGGGCGCTTGGCCGACCGCTTCGACTGGAGCGCCACGGTGGGGCGTTCCTACTACCGCGTGGAAGAGCGGCAGAACGTGGTCGACAAGCAGAAGTCGTACGACTACTTCCTCGGCCAGAAGCTGGGTACCACGGCCGATGGCGAGGCGATCTACGCCTTGAACGAATCGCGCTGGTGGAACCCGCTCACGCCGGACCAGTACTGGCAGATGGGCACGGTGGCGAAGAACCGTGCGTCCTCATGGGTCAACCAGGCCTCGGCGGATATCACCGGCGAACTGTTCCAGGGCTGGGCCGGCCCGATCTCCTTCGCCGCGGTAGCTGAAGTCGCGCAGCAGGGTTATCACCTCAGCCCCGACCCACGCGCCGGCATCGACTTTGACCTGCAGAACGTCGATCGCGGTGGCGGCGAGCGCACCCGCTATTCGGCCGGCGTCGAGTTCAAGATCCCGCTGCTGGACAGCGTGACCGCCACTGCGGCCGCGCGCTATGACCGCTATGGCAACTACAAGGCCGACGACAGCAGCGAAGCGCTGGACATCGGCAGCCAGAAGGAAACCACCTGGAACGTCGGTCTGGAATGGCGCCCGGTCGAATCGCTGCTGGTGCGTGGCTCGTACGCCACCAGCTTCCATGCGCCGGACATGCATTACCTGCTGGGCCAGCCGAGCAGTTCGAAAGTGCAGACCTATGACCGCCTGCGCTGCATCCAGAGTGGCGCGTACCTGGTCAACAACTGCGGTGTGGGCAACACCGATGTCTGGTACACGTTCGACGTGAACCGCCGTGGCACGCCGCTGCTGCGCTCGGAAACCGGCGATTCGTGGACGGTCGGTTTCGTCTGGGACGTGATGCCGAACCTGTCGGTCAGTGCCGACTACTGGGCGATCAAGCTGGAAGACATGATCGTCGACGTCGGCGCCGATGAGGTGCTGGCCAGCGAGGCCGGTTGCCTGACCGGGAAGAACATCGATGGCACGCCATGGGCCAACCCGGCCGGTGGCGAATACTGCGCCGGCATCCTGGCCCGCGTGAACCGTGACAGCAACGGCCGCCTGGTATCGATCGAGCGTGGCCCGTTCAACCTGGCCAGCCGGGAAGTGCGCGGCATCGACTTGACCGCACGCTATCGCCTGGAAACCGCGCAGTGGGGCAGCTTCCAGCTGGGTGTGAACTACACCAACCAGATCTCCACCAAGGAACAGCGCTACGCCAACGACCCGAACCCGGAACGCCGCGACCGCGACCTGCGCAGCAAGCTGCGCGCGAGCCTGGCCTGGCAGCGCGGCAACTGGAACGCCAATGTCTATGCCGACCGGGTGGGCTCGGTGCCGGGCGTGCGCTACCACTGGGGTACCGACCGCCTGGACAACCCCGGTGGCTGCCTGCCGTTCGCCGATGGCTACGTGCCCAGCGACAGCCCGTCGCTGAACTGCCTGGAGCCGGCGACACGTCCGGACGGCTCGCCGAACCCGAATCCCAATGCCGGGCAGCAGACTGCACGCTACTTCGGCCGGGTGGGGCCGTTCATCACCTGGAACTTCAACGTGGGCTACCAGGTGACCGAACACGCCAAGGTAAACGTGTACGTCAACAACGCCTTCAACTCCGCCAGCTGGAACCACAAGGACCCGTACAAGCTGGACTACGATTTCGCCCCGACCCGGTTGCTGGGCGCGGTCGGCCGCGAGTTCGCGTTGGAGTACGTGTTCACCTTCTGAGGAGACCTGCCTCTGGCGGTAGATCCGCGCCATGCGTGGACGTGGACAGCGGGTGCCCATTCAGGAAATGCGGACAGGCTGGATTTGACCTTCCCACGATGGCAAGGTTTAGCCTGTCCGCATCCAGAAGGAATCCCGGGAATCCAATCATGAGCACGCCGCGCGCCGCTGCTGTCTCCGCCAGCCCCTCCACCATCAGTCTGCCCATCGAGGGCATGACCTGCGCCAGCTGTGTGGGCCGGGTCGAGGCGGCACTGTCCAAGGTCGAAGGTGTGGGCAGTGTTTCGGTCAATCTGGCCACCGAGCGCGCGGATATCCGCCCGTCCGGTCCGGTCGATCGGGCCGCGTTGATCCAGGCGGTGGAGCGGGTGGGCTACGACGTGCCCCCCGCCACCGTTGAACTGGCCGTGGAAGGCATGACCTGCGCCTCCTGCGTGGGCCGCGTGGAGCGCGCGCTGCTGGCGGTGCCAGGCGTGAGCCAGGCCAGCGTGAACCTGGCCACGGAGCGTGCGACCGTGCGCGGCGTGGCTGATACGGCCGCCTTGGTTGCGGCCATCGACAAGGTCGGCTACGCCGCACACCCGATCGAGGCCGGCGTGCAGTCCGATGAGGAGGCCGCAGAAAAGAAGGATGCCGAGCGCGCTGAGCTGAAGCGCGACCTGATCGTGGCGTCCGCGCTGGCGCTGCCGGTGTTCGTGCTGGAGATGGGTTCGCACCTGATTCCCGGCATGCACGAATGGGTGATGGCCCACATCGGCATGCAGACCAGCTGGTATCTGCAGTTCGCACTGACCCTCCTGGTGCTGGCCATCCCCGGTCGTCGTTTCTACCAGAAGGGCTTCCCGGCGCTGCTGCGGTTGGCGCCGGACATGAATTCGCTGGTGGCGGTGGGCACCGCCGCAGCGTTCGGTTATTCGGTGGTGGCGACCTTTGCACCGCGGCTGCTGCCGCCGGGCACGGTGAACGTCTACTACGAAGCGGCCGCGGTGATCGTTGCGCTGATCCTGCTCGGCCGCTTCCTCGAAGCGCGCGCCAAGGGCCGCACCTCGGAGGCGATCAAGCGTCTGGTCAACCTGCAGGCCAAGGTCGCCCACGTGATCCGTGACGGCCGCACCGTCGATATCCCGGTCAATGAAGTGCAGAGCGGCGACGTGGTGGAAGTGCGGCCAGGCGAGCGTGTGCCGGTCGATGGCGAGGTGGTTGAAGGCCGCAGCTACATCGACGAATCGATGATCAGCGGCGAGCCGATCCCGGTTGAGAAGCTGCCGGGCAGCAGCGTGGTGGGCGGTACGGTCAACCAGAAGGGCGCACTGACGGTACGTGCGACGGCGGTGGGCGCGCAGACCATGCTGGCGCAGATCATCCGCATGGTCGAACAGGCGCAGGGCTCGAAGCTGCCGATCCAGGCGGTGGTTGACAAGGTCACGCTGTGGTTCGTGCCGGCAGTGATGCTGGCCGCGCTGGCGACCTTCGCAGTCTGGCTGATCTTCGGCCCGTCGCCAGCCCTGAGCTTCGCGCTGGTCAACGCGGTAGCGGTGCTGATCATTGCCTGCCCCTGCGCGATGGGGCTGGCCACGCCGACCTCGATCATGGTCGGTACCGGCCGCGGCGCCGAAATGGGCGTGCTGTTCCGCAAGGGCGAAGCACTGCAGCTGCTGAAGGACGCGAAGGTGGTGGCGGTGGACAAGACCGGCACGCTGACCGAAGGCCGCCCGCGCCTGACCGACTTCGAGATCACGGACGGTTTCAATCGCAGCACCGTGCTGGCGGCGGTTGCCGCAGTGGAATCGCGCTCTGAACATCCGATCGCCCGCGCCATCGTCGATGCAGCCACTGAACAGGGCATTGCACTGCCGTCGATGGTCGATTTCGAATCGGTCACCGGCATGGGCGTGCGTGCCAGCGTTGATGGTGCGCGGGTGGAGGTCGGTGCCGATCGCTTCATGCGCGATCTGGGCGTGGACATCACTTTGTTTGCGACGCTGGCGGCAGAGCTGGGCACCCAGGGCAAGTCGCCGCTGTATGCCGCCATTGACGGTCGCCTGGCCGCAATCATCGCGGTATCCGATCCGATCAAGCCGAGCACGCCGGCCGCAATCGCGGCACTGCATCAGCTTGACCTGAAGGTGGCGATGATCACCGGTGACAACGCTGGTACCGCGCAGGCGATCGCGCGCCAGCTCGGCATCGACGAAGTGGTGGCCGAGGTGCTACCGGAAGGCAAGGTCGAGGCGGTGCGCCGCTTGAAGGCCACACATGGCCATGTCGCCTTCGTCGGTGATGGCATCAACGATGCGCCGGCACTGGCCGAGGCCGATGTCGGCCTGGCGATCGGAACCGGTACCGATATTGCGGTGGAATCGGCCGATGTGGTGCTGATGTCGGGCAACCTGCAGGGCGTGCCGAATGCCATTGCGTTGTCGAAGGCGACGCTGGGCAACATCCGGCAGAACCTGTTCTGGGCCTTCGCCTACAACACCGCGTTGATTCCGGTAGCGGCCGGCGTGCTGTACCCGGTCTGGGGCGTGCTGCTGTCGCCGGTGTTCGCGGCCGGTGCGATGGCCCTGTCCAGCGTGTTCGTGCTGGGCAACGCGCTGCGCCTGCGTCGCTTCCAGCCGCCGATGGCGGATGCCACCGCGGCCACCCACTGAAGGAGATCCGCATGAACATCGGTGAAGCTGCCAAGGCCTCCAGCGTTTCGGCGAAGATGATCCGCTACTACGAACAGATCGGCCTGATTCCCGCCGCTGATAGAACCGAGTCGGGCTACCGGGCGTATTCGCAGGCGGACATCCACCGCCTGCGTTTCATCCGCCGCGCACGCGATCTGGGCTTCCAGGTGGCCGAGATCACTGATCTTCTGGGCCTCTGGAATGACACCTCGCGGCACAGTGCCGACGTCAAGCACCTGGCCGAGCAGCACATCGCCGATCTGGAGCAACGCATCGAGCACATGCGGCAGATGGCCGACACGCTGAAGTCGCTGATCAGCTGCTGCGCGGGCGATGAGCGCCCGGAGTGCCCGATCCTGCAGCGGCTGGGGGAGGACGATGAGGCGCCGGCGCCGTTCGATGCCGCGAAGACCGGTGCGGTGCGGCGGCGTACGCACAAGCATTGACTCGATATCGCATGCATTGAAAAGCCCGCCGGATGCAGCAGCACCGGGCGGGCTTTTCAGTGTGAGACAGGGCAGGGGATCAGGCCGTGCGCGGTGGGAAACCTGCGTCGTTCAGCGCTGCCACGATCTGCGCTTCGCTGGCCGAGGTCTGTACCTGCACGCGACGGCTGGCGGGGTCAGCCTGCACGCTGGCCTGCGGGTCCACGCCTTCAATCGCCTTGGTCACGCTGCGCGCGCAGCCGCCGCAGGTCATGCCTTCAACATGGAATTCCATCTGTAGCTCCTTCGGTGCTCTTGGGGTGGAGTCAGTGTGCACCTTCCAACGATGGCAGGGTCAAGCGCCGGGCTGAACGACAGGCAAGGCGCCGACAAAAAACGGCAGCCACCTGTACCAGCGTGGCTGCCGTGGAGGAACGTCCCCGCCAGGGCGGGGCGTGGGTTGCACCGGGGCGCGCCCGGGCAACCCGGTGTTGCCTTAGAACTTCCAGGTAGCGCCGAAGTACAGCTGGCGGCCCGCATAGGTATTGGAGATCAGGCGTGCCTTGGTGTCGCTGCCCAGGTGCACGCGCTGCTCGGACTTGGTGGCATTGATCACCGAGGCGGTCAGCGTCCAGTCCGGGGTCAGGTTGTAGGCCACGTTCAGATCCAGCTGGTCATACGGCTCGGTGTAGACGGTGAGGCCATTGTTGAGCCCGCCGACTACCTGCCCGCGACGGTTGAACGAGGCGCGTGCGAGGAACTTCTCGTTCTCGTAGAAGACCGTCACGTTGGCCTGGTTCTTGGCGCTGCCGACCAGCGGCGAGGAGCCGATTTCCTGCCCGTCCAGAACAATGGAAGCCAGGTTGGTGTCGTTGTAGGTGTAGTTGGCCTGCACGCCAAAGCCGAAACCGAACGTGTACTGGCCATAAAGCTCGACGCCCTGCGACACACCATCGCGGCCATTGGCCTGGGTCTCGTAGCGCTGCACGTTCACCGCTTCACCGTTGATGACCATCGGCGTGTCGCGCACCACCGGCAGGGTGAAGTTGTCCACGTTCTTGCGGAACAGGCCGACGCCGGCCACCGCGCCCGGCTGGAAGTACCACTCCAGGCCCAGGTCGAACTGGGTGGCCTTGAACGGCTCCAGCTGCTTGTTGCTGCCCTGGCCGACCCAGCCTGCCGTCGATGCGCCGCCGGCAACGCGGCGATCATTGACGTACTCCTCGCTGTAGTAGCTCAGTGCGCCCGGTGCTGCGATGTCGGTGTAGCCAGGGCGGGCGATCACCTTCGATGCGGCACCACGCAGCACCAGCGTGTCGGTGATGTCCCATGCAATGTTGAAACTCGGCAGCACGTCGGTGTAGGTGCGGTCCACGCCGATCAGGCTGTAGGTCTTGCTCTGCGCCAGGTCATGCGGCAGGCGCACGAAGCCGCTCTCGCAGCTGTAGGTCGGGTAGGCCGCAGCAGCTGGATCGGTGCACGCCATCGGCGCACCGGATGCGTTGTCCAGGAAGTAGTCGTTGAACTTCTCGATCGAGTCGGAAGACTGCGCGAACTGCTTGGTGCGCACCACGCGCACGCCGACATTGCCGCGCACGCGCTCGGTGCGGAAGTTGGCCTGGAAGTAGCCGGAGTAGATCTTCTCGTTGACGTTGTAGACGAAGTCTTCCTCGGTACGGTTGTGCGAACCACCGTAGGTCTTGTTCAGATAGTCGATGTACGCCGGGTAGTTGATGCCCGGGAACACGTTGGCATTGAAGCCACCGGCAATGTTGCTGATCGGATTGGACAGGAAGAAGCCGGGCTGCGCATCGCCGGCAGTCGGATCGCAGCCACTCTGGTAGCGGCTGTTGTCATAGTCGGCCGGGTCACGGCCGGGGCACACCCAGTAGGTGTTGCCGGTGTTGCGGTGGACCTTGCCGTCACGGTACTTGGCACCGAACTGGATCGAATCCAGCCAACCGGACTCAAACAGCTTGGTCACGTCGGCCTGGAAGTAGTTCTGCTTGACCTCGGTGCGCTTCCACGACGAATCGGTCGAGCCGGTGTCGACTTCGGCGATGCCGTTCATCAACTGCTGCTGCAGGTCGGGCGAGAAGGTGGCAGACGGCGTGCCAGTCAGGTCCCATGCGCTGTACTGGTTACCGGACAGGTAGTCGTTGCCGACCTTGCGGCGCGGCTTGGCCGACATGCGGAAATTCATCGACGGACCACCTTCGGACCAGGTGCGGCCACCGGTGAACGAGGCCTTCCACAGCGGGCTGATGTCCCAGTCGATGGTCAGGTCGGCGGTCTGCGACAGCGCCTTTTCCTTGCTGTAGCCACCGGTCAGCTGCGGTGTCGGAATCGTGCAGTCGTCCGGGCCCCAGCCGCCGGGCTTGAGGCCGGCGGCCTTGGCCTGGTCTTCGCTGCAGTAGTAGGTCTTTCCAGCCAGCTTTTCGAACTGGGCACCGGTGACGGTGTTGCCGCTGGCATCGAAGTCCAGGCCATTGAGCAGGCGGCCTCCGGCCCAGTTGCCGTCCTGGTTGTAGCGCGCCATGCTCCATTCCGGAATCTTCAGCATGTTCTGGGTGTAGTCACCCTGCAGCTCGAAGCGGAAGTAGTTGGCGGTCATCGTGACGTTGTCGACCGGCTTGAACTGGAAGGTCAGCTGGCCGCCCTTGCGCTCGCGCTTTTCTTCCTTCACCGCGAAGTTGACCGAGGTCGGCATGAAGAAGTCGCTGTAGTTGCCGCCGGTCTGGTTGTTGAAACCGGACTTGCCCCACCAGTAGTGGATGCCATCCTGCTGCTGCACGTTGCCATAGGCGTCGCGTGCCCTGCCGGCGCCGTACCACTGGTAGTCCTCGGTGCTGGCTTCCATGGTGCGGGTGGTGCGCTTCTGCTGGGTCACGCCGACCAGCACGCCGAAACGCTCATCCTTGCTGTGCCACGAATACAGGGCCGAGGCCTGCGGGTCGATATCGTGGTGGGTATCGGAAGAGGTGCCCTCGAGCGTGACGAAGCCCGAGTTGGACTCCATGTCCAGCGGACGACGGGTGTGCAGGATGACCGTGCCGCCGATGCCGCCTTCGTCGATGCGTGCTTCCGGCGACTTGAACAGCTCGGCGCTGGACAGCATGTTCGACGGCAGCAGGGTGTAGTTGAACGAACGGGTGGCTTCGTCGTTGGTTTCCGACGTGGCCACGTAGTTGCCATTCAACTGGGTCAGGGTCAGGTCCGGCGCAAGGCCGCGCACGCTGACACTCTTGCCTTCACCACCGCTGCGGGTGATGACCACGCCGGGCACGCGCTGCAGTGCGTCGGCCACGTTCTTGTCGGGGAACTTGCCGACGTCCTCGGCGGTGATCACTTCGACAACGGCGTTGGCGTCGCGCTTCTGCTCAAGGCTCTTTTCGATGGCGTAGCGGTAGCCGGTGACCTGGACGCTGTCCAGGTTGGTGGCGTCCTGCGAGCCGGTGGTGGTTGCCTGCTGCGCGGCGGCGCCGGCCGGAGCGACGGCGGCGGCCAGGGCCAGCGCGACGGCCAACGACAATGCGTCCTGGCCATGCGTACGTGTTGAATGCTTCATTCCCATCTCTCCCTCTCTCCTGGATTGATCCGGTGACGTGGCACGGACAACTTGAATCGATCTAATTTGAAGTGACATTGTCGCTATCGCCATGCAGTGGCAGTTGCACCGTGCACGTGGCCTGGTACGTCCTGTTGCCGCTCCCCCAACTCCCGGCCATCGCAGCGTCGTCTTGGATCGATCTAAGCGATGGGCGGGCGTTTTTTAGCATGGGTCGCCCGCGGGCGCATGCTGCTCCGCAATATGGTACTGGCGTGGCGAAGGGATGACGGTTTGCTGAAAACAGTGAAATCGTTTTCGTGCGCAGGGGAGGGGTGTTCGGCAGGGCTGCGC
>NZ_JAOCLC010000069.1:0-24977 GCF_029845105.1 Stenotrophomonas sp. GD03654
CGCCCACCCGCCCGGCCTCATACGGTTTCCTGCGCACCGCGGGAAGATCAAAAGAAAAATCAAAAGCAAAACGCGGTTCTTCAGGCATTCGTGTCGACCAAGGTCGACACCTACCAGAGCGGGACGCCGTTCCGACAGATCGCGGAAAACTGTCGAAGGCGGGGTGGGTCAGTTTGCGGGAGCGTGAGCGCCATGGATGGCGCGACCGAGCCTACACGGACGTACTTGCGGCGTCCCCCGCAAACTGACCCACCCCGCCATCCCACGGATAGCCAGCTTTTGACGTTGACGTTGATTGCAGCGGGTGCAGGGCTGCAAGCCCTGCCGGAACCCCATATCACTCAGCAGGCTTCAGCCACCGCAGTGCGCGGACGCCCCAGCCATGCCAGCAGCAACCCCGATGCCGCCAGCAGGCCACCGGCCACCGGAATCGCCGCGTACCCCAGCCCCGAACTGATCACCGCACCACCCAGCGCGGCACCCACCGCATTGCCCAGGTTGAACGCACCGACGTTGATCGACGACGCCAGCCCCGGCGCCTCGCTCGCCGCCTGCATCACCCGGATCTGCAGCGGCGGCACGATGGCGAAGGTCGCTGCGCCGAACAGCAGCACGCCCACCGCCGCAGTAGCATGGTGCATGAAGGCCAGTGGCAGCACGAACATGAGTACGGCCAGGACCGCCAGCAGGATGCGCGTGGCGCCATCCAGCGACCAGTCAGCCATGCGCCCGCCGATGCCGTTGCCGAAGGTGAAGCCGATGCCGATCAGGGCCAGCGACATCGCGATGAAGGCGTTGGAGGCGCCGGTCAACTCGGTCAGTACCGGTGCGACGTAGGTATAGAGGGTGAACATCGCACCGGCGCCGAGCACGGTGGTGGCCATCGCCAGCAGCACCTGCGGTTGCAGGATCGCCTTCAGTTCACGGCGCACGTCCGGGCGCGGTCCCGGCGCGGACGCCGGCAGCGCGAAGCCCAGCGCGGTGATCGCGACCAGGCCCAGCACCGCAGTACCGGCGAAGGACAGGCGCCAGCCCAGCTGCTGGCCCACCCAGGTTGCCAGCGGCACACCGCCGATGTTGGCGATGGTCAGGCCCATGAACATGGTGGCCACGGCGGCAGCCTGCTTTTCCTTCGGTACCAGGCTGGCGGCGACTACTGCACCGATGCCGAAGAAGGCACCGTGATTGAGGCTGGTGACCAGACGCGACAGCAACAGCAGGCCGTAGTTCGGGGCCAGTGCCGAGAGCAGGTTGCCGACCACGAAGATCGACATCAGCAACATCAGCGCGGTGCGCTTGCCGAAACGGCCCATCAGCAGGGTCATCACCGGGGCACCCAGCATCACGCCGACGGCATAGGCGGTGATCAGCATGCCGGCGGTGGGAATGCCGACGCCCACGCCGTCGGCGATGACCGGCAGCAGGCCCATCGGCGCAAACTCGGTGGTTCCGATGGCAAAGGCGCCGACGGCAAGCGCCAGCAAGGCGGCTCTGGAATTCATGGGGGGGTCCTGGGGGCGGGATTCGGGAGTGCGTAGCCTGCGCGCTTTGCTGTGCCGGATTAAGCCTCGCCCCGGGAAAACACTGTTGATCCAGGTTCACAAGTGGGGCCCGGAAACCCGCTACAAGTGCAAAAAACGCAGCGCCATAGTGAAGCCGAACCCCCACAACGCAGAACCCCCGGCATGCCGGGGGTTCCGAGGCACACACACGCCAGTGGCGCGGTTACCAGTTACCGGCACCCGGCACGTTGTGCTCGCGGGCGCGACGGCGCATCAGCAGGTTCAGCCACTCGACCAGCACCGAGAAGCCCATCGCGGCGTAGATGTAGGGCTTGGGCACGTGCACGTCCAGGCCGTCCAGGATCAGCACCGCGCCGATCATCAGGATGAAGGCCAGGGCCAGCATCTTCACGGTCGGGTTGGCATCGATGAAGCGGCCCAGCGGGTTGGCGGCCAGCAGCATCACCAGCACCGACAGCAGGATGGCGGCCACCATCACCGGGATGTGGTCGGCGATGCCGACGGCGGTGATCACCGAGTCCAGCGAGAACACGATGTCGATCACCGCGATCTGCGCGATCACGTAGCCGAACACGGCCGAGGCCTTGGTGGTGCTGGGGTCTTCGTCCTCGCCACCGCTGATCAGTTCCTTGATCTCCATGCAGCCCTTGATGATCAGGAACAGGCCGCCGACGATCAGCACCAGGTCACGGATGGAGATGCCCATGCCGGCCACCGTGAACAGGTTGGCCGCCATATGTGCCAGATACGCCAGCGACACCAGCAGGCCAATACGGGTGATGCAGGCCACCGCGATGCCGAGCTTGCGCGCGAACGGGCGGCGCTCTTCGGGCAGTTTGCTGACGGCGATGGAAATGAACACCAGGTTGTCGATGCCGAGCACGATTTCCAGCGCGCTGAGCGTGAACAGGGTCACCCAGGCATTGGGGTCGGCGAGGAACTCAAAGGACATGGAAACTCTTCAGGGCAGTGGGGGAATGGGGATCAGCCGTAATTGCCGGCCATTGCATGCGGGACCACGACCAGCGACCAGCACAGAAGCACGTTCATCATCAGCACGAAGACTGCCGCCGAGCCCATGTCCTTGGCGCGGCCGGCGAGCTCGTGGATCTCGCTGCCGTAACGTTCGATCACCGCCTCGATGGCCGAGTTGGCCAGTTCCATCGCCAGCACCAGCAGCATCGAACCGATCAGCAGCGCGCGCTCGACCGGGGTCTGGCCCAGCCAGATCGCGACCGGAGTCAGCAGGATCAGCAGGTAGACCTCCAACCGGAACGAGGACTCATGCAGCCAGGCGGCGCGCAGGCCCTGCCAGGACCAGCGGGCGGCCTGGAAGATGCGGCGCGGGCCGCGGGGCAGATGGCCGAACTGATCAGCCACGGGTGGAACATCCAGCAACAGGGGCGCGGCGCAGCGACCGCTCAGACGCACGGCAGGGAATCATGGGTGCACAGGGATGGGCAGATGGCCGCCATTTTGCCACAAGGCCGCCAGCCGCATCCCTCGCACCGGCCCGGTGAATGGACTGCCAGGGGCAAGCCCCGGCCCGCCCCAGCTTCTATGATGGCGTTCCCCTTCCCTGCTGGAGCGCCTGATGTCCCGTCGCCGTACCTGCCTGCTGATGCTGGGCCTGCTGACCGCCGCCCCCCTGGCCCATGCGCTGGGCCCGGCCAAGCCGCCGCGCGTGCCCGAGCAGGTCTCCAACGTGGCCTGGGCCGGCGACATGGCCCGCTTCGCCAGCGCCGACCAGGCCAGCCCGCCGCCGCGCGGTGGCATCGAATTCATCGGCAGCTCCTCCATCCGCTTCTGGGAGAGCCTGGCCACCGACTTCCCCGGCCAGCCGGTGTTCAACCGCGGTTTCGGCGGTTCGGAAGTGCGCGACAGCACCTGGTATGCCGGCCAGATCGTGGTGCCGTATGCGCCGTGCAAGGTGTTCTTCTACGCCGGTGACAACGACCTCAACAGCGGCCGCAGCGCCGTGCAGGTGCGCGACGATGTGGTTGCCTTCGTGCAGCGCGTGCATCGCGACCTGCCGAAGACCAAGGTCGAGTACCTGTCGATCAAGCCGAGCCCGTCGCGTGCGCATCTGCTGCCGGCGATCATCGAGGCCAACACGCTGATCAAGGCCGCCCTGGCCAAGCTGCCCAACACCGGTTTCACCGACATCTACACGCCGATGCTGGGCGCGGATGGCCAGCCGGATGCGTCGCTGTTCCGCGAGGACATGCTGCACATGACCCCGGCCGGGTATGCGATCTGGACCAGGGCGCTGGCGCCGAAGGTCAACTGCAACTGAGCAACCCCATCCACGCATGGCGTGGCTCTACTGCGAATCGCGGGAATCTGTCGAAGGCGGGGCGGTGTGGGTTTGCAGGACCGTTGGCGCCATGGACGGGTTTACGGCGTGCCCTGCAAACCCACACCGCCCCGCCATTCCACGGAATGCCCGCTTTTGATGTTGATGTTGCCTCGGCGGGTGCCGGGCGCAGCCCGGCAAAATCCCTCTACCGGAACATCACCGTGGCCTCGGTGCCCTGCCCCGGCTCGCTGGCCAGGCTGACCTTCCAGCCGAAGCGGTCGCACAGCCGGCGCACGATCGACAGGCCCAGGCCGGTGCCCTGCGGGCGGCTCGGCTCGGCGCGGTAGAACGGTTCGAAGGCCCGCGACAGTGCCTCGGCGGACATGCCGATGCCGGTATCGCGCACCACCACCCGGTCGTTGTACACATGCACGTCGATGCGCCCTTCGTCGGTGTAGCTGCAGGCGTTGCGCACCAGATTGCTGACCACCACCTGCAGCACCCGCGGCGGCGCATGCAGCTGCACCGGCCCATCGCTGTGCAGATGCACCGACACCGGGCGCGCACCCAGCAACTCGTTGGCGTTGTCCACCTCGTAACGGACGATGTCGTTGACGTCGAACAGCTCGATCTGCGGTTCGACGTCTGCCTCGCGGGCCAGGATCAGGAACGCATCGATCACCGCCTCCATGTCACGGCCGGCGCGCTGGATGCGCTGCAGGCTGCGGCGCAGGCGCGGCTCCAGGCTGTCATCGCCAAGCGCCATGTCGCTGGCAACGCGAATCACGGTCAGCGGCGTGCGCAGTTCGTGGCTGGCGTCGCGGGTGAAGTTGCGCTCGCGCGCCACATGCGCGCTGACCCGGTTGGCCAGCGAATGCAGTGCGGCCGCCAGCTGCCGGGTCTCGCCCTGCATGTCCGCCGGCAGCTTGTTCGGCTCCAGGTCGGCCGCCTCCGGGTGGCCCGGGTCCCAGCGTGAGACGCGCCGCGCCAGCCAGTTCACCGGCGACACCAGGCGCTTGGAGGCCCGATAGGTGACCCAGCTGGCGCCATACACCGCAAGCAGGGTCAGCAGCACCGGTACGATGCCGAACCAGAACGCCAGCATCTCCGCGCGCGAGCGCAGGAACACCAGGTACAGGCTGCCGGCCGGGCGCACATCGACCAGCACCAGCTGGTCGTCCTTGGGCAGCTCGTGGAAGCCGGGCTCAAGATTGCGCAGGTTGGCCGGCAACGACAGGGCCGACTGCCCGCTTTCCAGCAGGTAGCCGCGGATGTTCTGGGTGTTGGGCGGCGGCTGCACCGGCGAGGCCTCGTGCAGCGTCCAGAAGTACGCCGCCTCCTCGCGCAGGGCGGCGCCGACCAGGCTGTGCTTGATCACCAGCGAGACCAGCCACGCGCCCAGCAGGATGCCCAGGCTGGCCAGCACTGCCTGCAGGATGAAAGCGATACGGATCTTGCGCGGCAGGCCGTGCGGCATTGCGGTGTCCCGGTCAGAGCGCTGCGATTATAGGCAGCGCTCTGCGCCGTAGTCGTGCACGGGGGCTGACCGGCGGCGCTGCCGACCGGTCATCACCTGCCCGGGTGCGTGGCCATTGCCCGGCCACGCCTGTTCCTGCACCTGTGGCGGCCCTGCTCAGGCCATCGGTTGGGCGATGTCGGCAATGCGGTAGCCGGCACTCTGCACGGTATGCAGCAGCGGACGGTCGAACGGCTTGTCGATGATCTTGCGCAGGTTGTACAGGTGGCTGCGCAGGGTGTCCGAATCCGGCAGGCCGTTGCCCCAGATCTCGCGTTCAATCTCCTGGCGGGTGACCACGCGCGGCGATTCGCGCATCAGGATGGTCAACAGGCGCAGGCCGATCGGCGACAGCTGCAGTTCGGTACCGGCACGGGTGGCACGCATGCTGACCGGATCGAGCACAAGGTCGGCGACCTTCAGCACTTCCGAACCGACCTGACGACGCTCGCGGCGGATCAGCGCGCGCAGGCGGGCTTCCAGCTCCTGGATCGCGAACGGCTTGGTCAGGTAGTCATCGGCGCCGAAACCGAGGCCGGTGAGCTTGTCGTCCAGCGTGTCGCGTGCCGTGAGCATCAGCACCGGGGTGGACTTGCGCGCATCGTTGCGCAGGCGACGGCACACTTCGATGCCATCCAGGCGCGGCAACATCAAGTCGAGCACCACGACGTCATAGCTGTTCTCCGCCGCAAGGCGGTAGCCATCCAGGCCGTCCTGTGCATAGTCGACTTCGAAGCCGCGACCTTCCAGGTATTCCCCGATCATCTCGGAGATGTTGCGGTTGTCTTCGACCACCAGCACCAAGCCGGAGGTCTCCTTCGTCTGACGCATGTGATTCCCTCTAACTTCAGCTTTGTGAAACATGCCGGATCGACGGTGGACGCGATGTGAAGTTCCGTCAAGAGGTACACAAACGGTTCAGAGCAGCGGCCTGAGCAGCGGCCAGACGTTGTCCAGCACCTTTGGCTGCGCCTGTGCGGTCGGATGCAGGCCGTCGGCCTGCATCATGCCCGGCTGCAGGGCCACACCCTCCAGCAGGAACGGCAGCAGCGGCACCTTGTACTGCGTGGACAACGCCTTGTAAGCCGCCGCCAGACGCTGCCGGTAGGCCGGCCCGTAGTTGGGCGGTACGTCGATGCCCAGCAGCAGCACCTTGGCCCCGGCCTTCTGGCTGGCCTGCACCATCCTTTCCAGGTTGCCCTGCACCTGCGCCGGGGTCAGTCCACGCAGCGCGTCGTTGCCTCCCAGCGCGATCACTACCACGGTCGGCTTTTCCTTGGCCAGCAGGCCTGGCAGCCGGGTCAGCGCACCGGCGGTGGTCTCCCCGCTCATGCTGGCGTTGACGATGCGCGCCGGCGTTTTCGACTGCTGCCTGACCCGCTGCTGCAGCAGGCTGACCCAGCCGGCGTCGGCAGGGATATTGTGGGCTGCACTGAGGCTGTCGCCGAGGACCAGCACGGTGCCGGCCGGACCTTTGGCACAGGCCAGCCCGGGCAGCAGCAGGAACCCTAGCAGCAGCACCATCATCACGCCGGCTCGCCGGCTCCATCCCGTCTTGCGCATTGGAGTCTCCTCATCGACAGCCTGTCCCCCCGCAGCGCGTCCGTTGCCATCGCCGTCGACCAGGTCGGCAAATCCGTGCAGGGCCCGGAGGGTGAAGTCCACATACTGGACAACATCACCCTGACCGTCCATGAAGGCACCAGCGCGGCCATCGTCGGCGCCTCCGGTTCCGGCAAGACCACCCTGCTCGGCCTGCTGGCCGGGCTGGACCTGCCCAGCCGCGGCCATATCAGCCTGGCCGGCCAGAATCTGGCGACACTGGATGAGGAAACACGCGCCCAGCTGCGCGCGCGTGAGGTCGGCTTCGTGTTCCAGAGTTTCCACCTGCTGCCGGCGCTGACCGCCGCCGAAAACGTGGCGCTGCCACTGGAGCTGGCCGGGCGCGAGGACCGCGCGCGCGTCGATGAGGTGCTGGCCCAGGTCGGCCTGGCCCATCGCGCTCGCCATTACCCGCGCCAGCTTTCCGGCGGCGAGCAGCAGCGCGTGGCGCTGGCACGTGCCTTCGTCACCCGCCCGCGCATCCTGTTCGCCGATGAACCGACCGGCTCGCTGGACCACGCCACCGGCCAGCACATCAGCGACCTGCTGTTCGAACTCAACGCCGGCAGCGGCACCACCCTGGTGCTGGTCACCCACGACCTGCGCCTGGCCCAGCGTTGCCAGTACATCCACCGCATCGACGACGGCCGCCTGCTGCCGGTCGAGCGCGGGGCGCAGGCATGAACCTGCTGCGGCACGCGTGGCGCGCGCTGCGCCGCGAGGCCCTGGCCGGTGACCTGCTGACGGTGTTCGCCGCGCTGGTACTGGGCGTAGCAGTGATGACCGCAGTGGGCACGCTGGTGAACCGGGTCAACCTGGCGCTGACCGGTAGCGCGGCGGAAATGCTCGGCGGCGACCTCGGCATCGCCGGGCGCGACGATCCATCGCAGGCGTTCGCCGACGAGGCACAGCGGCGTGGACTGGCCCACACCCGTATCGCCAGTTTCGGCAGCGTGCTGTTCAACGGCGATGCCAGCCAGATGGCCAGCATCAAGGCGGTGCAGGCGGGCTATCCGCTGCGCGGCACGCTGCGGGTGCGGGCCACACCCGGCGGCGCCCTGATCGCCGAGGCCGGCATGCCGCCCAAGGGCCAGGCCTATGCCGACCCGCGCCTGTTGCAGGGACTGGGGCTGAAGGCCGGCGATGACCTCGAATTCGGCGCCGGCACGCTGCGCATCGCCGGCATCATCGAGGCCGAGCCCGATGCCGGCGGCGACCTGCTGACCCTCTCCCCCACCCTGCTGGTCAACCGCGCCGATGTGGAGGGCACCGGACTGCTCGGCCCTGGCAGCCGCATCAACTACCGGCTGATGTTCGCCGGAGCAGCCGACCAGATCGCCGCGCTGCGGCAATGGCTGCTGCCGCAGGTGAAGGGCCTTCGCCTGCTGAGCGTGGACGACACCCAGCGCGGTGTGCGCCAGGCCTTTGATCTTGCCGGACGCTTCCTCGGCCTCAGCGCGCTGCTTGCGGTGCTGCTGGCCGGCGTGGCCACAGCGCTGGCGGCCAACCGCTTCGCGCTGCGCCGCATCGACCAGGTGGCGATCCTGCGCTGCCTGGGCGCGCGCCAGCGCGACATTCTGTCCGGTCTGGCACTGCAGCTGCTGATGCTGGCGGTGCCGGCCTGCGCACTCGGCATCGGCCTGGGCATGGCGGCGCAGGAAGGTCTGGTGCAGGTACTGGGCAGCCTGGTGCCGCAGCGCTTGCCGCTGCCCGAGGCAATGCCGGCGCTGACCGGCGCCGGCATCGGCCTGTTGCTGCTGTTCGGCTTCGGCCTGCCGCCGCTGCTGCGCCTGCGCGGGGTGCCGCCGATGCGCGTACTCAACCGCTCCTTCGCCGCCCTGCCGCCGGCCTCGCTGCTGGCCTACGTGGCGGCACTGGCGGCCAGCCTGCTGCTGGCGGTTCAGGTCACCGGCGACCTCAAACTGGCGTTGTGGGTGCTGGGCGGCCTGGCCGCGCTGGCGCTGGCCGCCGGCGTGGTCGGCTTCGTGCTGCTGCAGCTGCTGCGCGGCCTGCAGCACCGCCTGCACGGCCACTGGCGGCTGGGTCTGGCCGCCCTGACGCGGCGCCGCCTGCTGGCCGTGATGCAGCTGGTGGGGCTGTCGCTGTCGCTGTGTGCGCTGTTGCTGCTGGCTGTGACCGGCCCCGGCCTGCTGCAGCAGTGGCGCGAGCGGCTGCCGGCGGACACGCCGAACTACTTCCTGATCAACATCCAGCCCGAACAGCGTGACAGCGTGCTGGCCGCGCTGCGCGGACTGGGGGCCAACGACGCCAGCATCGAACCGATGGCGACCGGCCGCCTGATCGCCATCAACGGCAAGCCGCCGTTGCGCGTGGACCGCGAGCCCGGTCAGGACGGGCAACCGGCGCAGGGCGGCCAGCGCGATGACGATGACGAGAACCGGCCGCTGAATTTCAGCTGGCGCAGCAGCTTCCCACCCGCCAATACGCTGATGAACGGCACCTTCTGGACGCCCGACAGCACGGCGCCGGAGGCGTCGGTTGAAATCGGCTGGGCCAAGCGCTACGGCGTGTATCCGGGCGACCGCATCACCATTGCAGTCGGCGAGCAGGAGCGCGCGTTCACCGTCACCAGTGTGCGCAAGGCCGACTGGAACACCTTCCGGCCGAACTTCTTCGTGCTGCTGAATCCGAATGCGGTGGGCGATACCCCGCACAACCTGCTGTCGGCGTTCCATCTGCCGCCCGGCAAGGCGGCCGGGCTGGGCGAGCTGGTGCGCGCGCAGCCCAACCTGTCGCTGCTGGACGTGGATGCGGTGATCTCGCAGGTGCGCGATGTGATGGAGCGGGTCGCGCAGGCGGTGCAGCTGGTGATGGTGTTCAGCCTGCTGGCCGGCGTGCTGGTGCTGCTGGCCGCACTGCAGGCCACGGCGGGCGAGCGCCGCTACGACAGCGCGGTGCTGCGCACGCTGGGCGCGACCCGGCGCCAGCTGCGCGGTGCGGTGCTGGTGGAGTTCGGCGCACTGGGCACGCTGGCCGCGTTGCTTGCGGTGGGTGCGGCCGCTGCCATCGGCGTGGCGGTCTCGCAGAAGGTGTTCGAGCTGCCGTTGCTGCCGCCGTGGCCGGGCCTGCTGATCGGCGGCGTGGTCGGCATCGGGTTGAGCCTGCTGGCGGGTTGGTGGGGTACGCGGGCGATCCTGCATACGCCGCCGGCATTGGCGCTGCGCGAGGCCTGAATCGGTTGCGCCTCCGGACGGCGTGCCGAGCAAGCCCGGCACCCACCGGAAGCAGGTGGATGCGGTGCCGGGTACACCCGGCACCCATCTCCATCGCGCCGATCAACCTTCCTTCTGCGCCTTTTCCACGTACTTGGAGAACACTTCGTCGATCTGCTTGTCCTTCACCTTCTTGCCGGACTGGATTTCTTCGGCCTGGGTGAACAGCGGAATGATCATCGCCATGCCGTCGATCCTGGTCTTCAGGTGCACGCCCGGGGCCTGGGTCAGGAAACCGTCCCAGCGCTGGCGCACCTTGGCCCAGTAGCCGGCGGTGGCCTTCCAGTAGTTGCGCGCCGGGGTGAAGTCGACCTCGGTGGTCTTCACGTAGTCGTTGAAGCCGAACTCGCGGGCGATCTCCACCTGGCTGCCGTCGGCGTTGCGCTGCACCTTGGTGTTGAACTGCTCGTGGGTCCAGCCATTGGGCGTGAGCGTGTGGCGGTTGACCACGGCCAGCGCGTTGTAGTCGCTGCGCTTGGTGTACTCACGGCGCGGCAGCGGGCGCCAGCTCAGGTCGCTGGTCCAGCTCGGCACGTTGTTGGTGTAGGTCCAGGTGCCGGTGCCGCAGTAGCGCGGCGCGTCGCTCACTTCGTACACGCACTGGGTCCAGGCGCCCTGGTTGGTCGCTGCCGGAATGCTGCGCACCCGCCAGGTCTGGTCGGCACTGAACTCGAAGCGGTTCGGCGCTTCGTAGACCCAGTCCTGGCGCCAGTGCTTGGTGATGTGGCCGCTCTTCTCGTCCAGCAGCAGGTGCTGCAGCACGATGCGCTTCGGGGTGTCCTCGACCACGATGACCACTTCGCTGCCGCCGCTGCGCATCGCCGGTGCACGCTCGTAGCCCGGCTTCAGCAGCACGGTCTCGTCGAACGCGAAGTCCACGGTGTACTCACCCTGCATGGCAAGGATGCTGTCGTGGTCGCGGGCGATATCGGAGGGCTGCGCGCTGGCCACGCCGCTGGCGGCGAGCAGCAGCATGGCGCTGGCTGTCTGGAGCTTCATCGGGGTCTTCCTTCGGGGTTGCAGATTCATTGAGCGGCCATCCGTGGCCAACGGGCGTTCCATCAGGAGAGGGTCACAGGCGGATCAGCGGCAGGTCGCCGGGAACCCGCAGTGCCGGACGCCGCGCGGCATCGGCACAGCAGCAGTCGTCAATCGCCAGTTCGCCTTCAGCGTTTTCCAGGCGTGCGATGCGGCGCGCGGTGGCCGCGCCCAGCGAAGACAGGGTCGACAGGCTGGCAGCCAGCGTGCGCCCGTCGTCGGCGGCATGCAGGCGCAGCGCGCACAGGCGCCAGCGCTGGCCACCGAGATGGCCGGCCAGGCGGCGCCACAGGCGTTCGCCGACGCTGCCGTCGCTGTCGTGTTCCGGTCCCGGCGGCAGCGCGGCCACCAGCCGGTCCCAGGCCAGGAAGTCGCTGTCCGGCAGCAGGTACAGGCGCCACACGCAGCGGCCGCGGCCATCGAGGAAGCACAGGCTTTCGCGCAGGCCTTCACTGTCCACGCCCTGGCAGGCGTGCACGCGTACGGCCTGGCGCCACCCGCCCAGCTCGTTGCCGTCGGCGTGGTACAGGCACAACACGGTGCCGAGCGTGGCCAGCTGTGCCGGGGTCGGCCAGGCCGCGCTGTGCGGCGCGGCGATGGAATCATTCCTGCGTGCGGACAGTGCTCGGCTCATGAGGTCACCAGGAAACGGCAAGGCTGGCGGAGAAGGTGCGGCCCGGGCTGCTGTAACGATCGCTCAGTGCGCGATTGGTGATCAGGCTCGGGGTGATCGACGACCATTCGATGTAGCGCTTGTCGGCCAGGTTGAACACGCCGACATTGAAGGTGGCACCCGGTGCGAAGTTCCAGTGCGCCATCAGGTCCAGCACGCCGTAGCCGGCCGGCTGGTAGACGAACGGCGCCGGTGCGTTCGGATTGGCCTGCGCAGCAGGCGGCGGCAGGCGCTTCTTGCGTTGTACGAAGGTGCCAGCCAGTTCGACGCCCCAGGTATCGGTGTCATACATCAGGCCCAGCGTGCCGCGCAATGGGTCGACCGAGGCCAGCGGTTCGTCATCGGTCCGGTTATCACCACGCGACCATGCCAACGCACTGCGCAGCGCCCAGCCCTTCAGCGCCGGGCTGAGTTCGCCGAACTCGATGCCGGCCTTCATTTCCGCGCCGTAGATGCGCGCGTCGGCGATGTTCTGCGACTGGAACACCATCAGGCCCTGCGCGTTGCGGCCAGTGTTGACATTGGACTCGATGAAGTCCTTGTAGTCGTTGTAGTAGCCGCTGACGCTGACGTACGCCGCCGGCGCGATGAAGCGCAGGCCCAGCTCGTAGCCGTCGCTGGTTTCCGGCTTCAGGTCCGGGTTGGCGATGGCGGTGTAACCGAAGGCCACGTTGGTCAGGCCGATGTTGACGTCGTTGTAGGGCGGCGAACGGAAGCCACGCGCATAACCGGCGAACAGCGACCACTGGTCAGTGAAGCGCCAGACCATGCCCAGCTTCGGCGACACGCTGGTCTTCTTCAGCTGCGCCACGGCCGTGGTCGGGTTGTCTTCGGCGAAGATGCTGTCCACTTCCGGCTTCAGCTCATAGCGGTCCACGCGCACGCCCGGCACCAGCGACAACCGGCCATCGGCAAAACGCATCTCATCCTGTGCATACAGGCCCAGCTCGGTGGTCTTGCTGATCGGGAAGTCACGCACCGGGAAGGTGTCCGGCAGCACCGTGTTGCTGACCACGCCAGCCTTGCTGACCTGGTAGCCGTCGCGCTTCTGGCGGATCTCGGTACGGGTGCCTTCGAAACCGTAGGTCAACGCGTGCTCGATGCTGCCGGTGGTGAACGCCTTGTTGAACTGCGCCTGCAGGCCATAGGCATGCTGGTCGAAGGAGAACACGCGGTGGCGGCGGCTGCCGTCGGTGCGGGTCTCGTCGGTCTGCTGCCGGGTCTCGCTGTTCTGCGCGTACGCCTGCCAATGCAGGCTGTCGGCGAACGGCTGGTCCAGCGCATCCATCTCGTGGGCGAAGGAGATGCGGGTGCGCTTCTGGGTGTCGTGGGACGTCATGCCAGTGGCCGCAGCCGTCGCGCCCGGGCGCGGCGCAACGCTGGCGATCGCCGACAGCACGTTGGTATCGGTGGTGTCTTCGTTGCCTTCCACGGTCAAGCGGAAGCGCTGGTCTTCGCTCGGTGCATAGACCAGCTTGCTGAGCAGGCTGCGGCCGTCGCGATCCTGCGGATTGGACGCGGTGCGGGTGTCGTTGTCGCTGCGTACCGTGCCCGTGTTGTCCGTTTCCTGGCCCTGGTGGTGGTTGACGTTGACCAGGCCGCTCCAGTGGTCGCCACCAAAGGCGGCCGTGGCACCGCCGAGCAGGCCCTTCCACTCACCGTCGTAGCCGAACTTCAGGCCGAAGTAACTGTTCTTGCCGTCCTTGAGGTAGTCTGCCGGGTCCTTGGTCACGAACGCGACCACGCCACCGAGTGCATCGGAGCCGTACAGCGAACTGGCCGGGCCACGCACGATCTCCACGCGCTTGAGCGTATCGAGGTCGGTGAAGTTGCGGTTGGAACTGGCGAACGCACCGATGTCGAACCGGGTCGGCATGACGATGCCGTCGGTCTGGATGCGCACGCGGTTGCCGTCCAGGCCACGGATGCGGAAACCATCCAGGCCGAAGCGGGTCGCGCTGCGGGTAACCGACAGGCCTGGCTCGTAGCGCACCAGATCCTTGATGTCCTGCACCAGGTGCCGGTCCATCTGCTCACGGTCGATGACGTCCACGGTGGCCGCCACGTCACTCACGGCCCGCTCGGTGCGGGTGGCGGTGACCTGCACCCGATCGAATTCGCGCGCATCGGGCGCGGCAGTGGCAGCAGCATGGGCGGACAGCGGCAGCGCCATCCAGACAGCAAGGCAAAGGGCGGTATGGCGGGTCATCGGGTTCGTTCAGTCAGGCAGGGGAACCCCCGGTTACCGGCACACCTGGAAGGTGCACGCGGTAGACCGAGGGGGAGAGAGCGGGAGCGGACGGGTCGCCCACCCTGTCGGCGCAGCCGGCAGGAGGGAGGGAGGCGGGCGACCAGACCGCGATTACTTAGTCAGGATCAGCTTGTCGTTGCTGGTGTGCCGCAGGCGATAGAAGCGGTCGCCGTGCTGGATCAGGATTTCACGACGGCCCTTGAGCAGGGCTTCGCTGTCGATGACCTCTTCCGGCGGAACGACGCGGACGGGACGATCGCGGAGGGTCAGCGTTTCGGGGCGCAGCAGTACAGGTTGAGCATTCATGAGCATCTGGACTCGTGCGAGGGACGAGTTAAATGATAATGATTCTCAGTTGACAATCAACAACCATTCTCAATTTCATTGATGAGATTAATGATCGAATTCTGAAATTCGATAGATCAAGCCAATCGATGGCGACCGCGGTGCGTCTGTAGCGTCGAGCCATGCTCGACTGCTCTTGGCGCCATCGCCTGAAAACGCCCTCGCTGCGCGCGGAGTCGAGCATGGCTCGACTCTGCAAAGGGCAGTCGACCAACAGTCGACTCTACCCGGCGAACGCTGCTTCGACCTGCGCCCAGCCGGCGGCGTCGACCTGCTCCAGCACCTCCAGCGCCTGCAGGTTCTGCAGCAGCTGGCTGACCCGGCTGGCGCCGAGGATCACGCTGGAGACGTTCGGGTTGCGCAGGCACCATGCAATGGCCAACGTGGCAGGGGCGTGCCCCAGCACGCGCGCCACCTCGCTGAAACGGCGCACCTGGGCCAGGCGGGCCTCGATGTCGTCCCCCAGCACCAGCGCCTGCAGCCATTCCATGCCCTCGCGGCCCAGCCGCGCATCGGCCGGGATGCCCTGGTCGTACTTGCCGGTCAGCAGGCCCGAGGCCAGCGGCGAGAAGATGGTGGTGCCCAGTCCGGCACCGGCATACAGCGGCGCGTACTCGATCTCGACGCGTTCGCGGTGCAGCAGGTTGTACTGCGGCTGCTCCATCGATGGGCCCTGAAGGTTGTGCGCCTCGGCGATGTCCAGCGCCTGCTGGATCTGCGCCGCCGACCACTCCGAGGTGCCCCAGTAGAGGATCTTTCCCTGGCGCACGAGGGTGTCCATGGCGTGCACGGTCTCGGCAATCGGTGCATCCGGATCCGGGCGGTGGCAGTAATAAAGGTCCAGGTAGTCCACCCGCAGGCGCTTGAGCGCGGCGTGGCAGGCGTCGGTCACGTGCTTGCGCGACAGGCCGCGCTGGGTCGGCCGCGGGTCCTTGGCGCTGCCGAAGAACACCTTGCTGGACACGCAGAAGCCGTCGCGCGGCAGGCGCAGGTCGGTGATCACGTCACCCATGACCTGTTCGGCGCGGCCGTTGGCATAGCCCTCGGCGTTGTCGAAGAAGTTGACGCCATGATCCCAGGCGGCGGCCACGAGGTTGCGGGCCTCATCGCGCGGGACCTGGTCGCCGAAGGTCACCCAGGCGCCGAAGGACAAGGCTGAAATCGGCAGGCCGGTGGAGCCCAGGCGACGGTATTGCATGCGAATCTCCTGCTGCGGGCCCGCATCCGGGCCGGGATCGAACCCCATTCTACCTGCCGCCGCCAGGCGCAAGCCCTTGCCGTTGCTGGCCTGATCGGTACCGTTGGCCGCGCACACGCTGCTTTTTCTTGCCCCGGCCCCTGCCCTGCACTAGGCTTCCCGTTTTTCGCGACGCCCCAGGGGAGTCACTCACATGGTCGAAGGTTTGGGCAGGATCGGCTTCGGCCTGTTCGGGTTGGCGGTGCTGATCGGCATCACCTGGTTGTTCTCCAATAACAAGCGCGCGGTTGACTGGAAGCTGGTTGCCACCGGTATCACCCTGCAGATCGCCTTCGCGGCGCTGGTGATCCTGGTGCCGGGCGGGCGCGATGTGTTCGATGCGCTGGGCAAGGGCTTCGTCAAGATCCTCAGCTTCGTCAACGAGGGCTCGGGCTTCATCTTCGGCTCGTTGATGGATACCAAGAATTACGGCTTCATCTTCGCCTTCCAGGTGTTGCCGACCATCATCTTCTTCTCTGCGCTGATGGGGGTGATGTACCACCTCAACATCATGCAGGGCATCGTGCGCGTGATGGCCTGGTCGATCACCAAGGTGATGCGCGTGTCGGGTGCGGAAACCACCAGCGTCTGCGCCAGCGTCTTCATCGGCCAGACCGAGGCGCCGCTGACCGTGCGTCCGTACATCGCCAAGATGACCCAGTCCGAGCTGCTGACCATGATGATCGGCGGCATGGCGCACATCGCCGGCGGCGTGCTGGCGGCCTACGTGGGCATGCTCGGCGGCGGTGATCCGGCGCAGCAGGCCTTCTACGCCAAGCACCTGCTGGCGGCCAGCATCATGGCCGCACCGGCCACCCTGGTCGTGGCCAAGCTGCTGATTCCGGAAACCGGCACCCCGCTCACCCGCGGCACGGTGAAGATGGAAGTCGAAAAGACCTCCAGCAACATCATCGACGCGGCCGCTGCCGGCGCCGGCGACGGCCTGAAGCTGGCGCTGAACATCGGCGCGATGCTGCTGGCCTTCATCGCCCTCATCGCGCTGCTGAACGCACCGCTGACCTGGATCGGCGATGTGACCGGCCTGGCCGCCGCCATCGGCAAGCCGACCAACCTGTCGACCATCTTCGGCTACGTACTGGCCCCGATCGCCTGGGTGATCGGCACCCCGTGGGCCGATGCCACCACCGTTGGTTCGCTGATCGGCCAGAAGGTCGTGATCAACGAGTTCGTGGCCTACACCGAGCTGTCGCAGATCGTGAACGGCCAGATCGCCGGCGTGAGCCTGTCCGAGGAAGGTCGACTGATCGCAACCTACGCGCTGTGCGGCTTCGCCAACTTCAGCTCGATCGCGATCCAGATCGGCGGTATCGGCGGCCTGGCCCCGGAACGTCGCCACGACCTGGCCAAGTTCGGCCTTCGCGCCGTGCTGGGCGGTACCATTGCCACCTTCATGACGGCGACCATCGCCGGCGTGCTGACGCACTTCAGTTGAACCCTTGGTTGAGAAAAGATTCCCTATGAGCAGCAGTGTCGTTGTCGTCGGTTCCTTCAATGTCGATCACGTGTGGCGGTGCGAGTCGCTGCCGGCACCGGGTGCGACCATTGCCGGCCGTTACAGCACCGGCCCCGGTGGCAAGGGCTTCAACCAGGCCGTGGCGGCCTGCCGCGCGGGTGCCGACACTCACTTCGTGTGCGCGCTGGGCGATGACGCTGGTGGCGCCACCGCCCGTGAGCTGGCCGCGCAGGACGGCTTCGGCCTGATCGCCGAAGCCAGCAGCGAACCGACCGGCACCGCCGGCATCTATGTCGATGCCCGTGGCCGCAACACCATCGTGATCGGCCCGGGTGCCAATGCCGCGCTCAGCACCGACTTCCTGCAACAGCAGCAGGCCCTGCTGACCAGCGCCAAGGTGGTGCTGGTGCAGCTGGAATCGCCGGTGCAGACCATCGAAGCGGCACTGGCCACGGCCCGCGAGGCCGGCGTCACCACCGTGCTCAACACCGCACCGGCCGATGCCCCCTCGACCATCGGCCTGCTCAAGCTGGCCGACGTGATCACCCCGAACGAGACCGAGTTCGCCGCCCTGCTCGGCCGCCATGTCGGCGAGCGTGTGGATGCCAACGACGTCGCCGCGCTGGATGGCGCCAGCCTGCATGCGCTGTGCCGCAAGCTGGTCGGCAACGGCACCGTGGTGGTGACCCTGGGTTCGGTGGGCGTGTTCGTGTCGCATGCCGACGAGAACCTGCGCGGCGATACCCAGCCGTACTACCGCGTGGGTGCCGAACAGGTGCAGGCCATCGACACCACCGGTGCCGGTGACGCCTTCAACGGTGCGCTGGCCGCGTCGCTGGCGCAGGTGGCCGACGCCCCGTTCGCCCGCCACGTGCGCTTCGCCAACCAGTTCGCCGGCCGTTCGACCGAGAAGGAAGGCGCTGCTGCAGCCATGCCGCGCTTCACCCCGGCCGATTCAGAAGCAAAGTAAATCCACGCCACGCGTGGATGAGAGGGCCCGGGCATGCAGATGCCCGGGCTTTTCTTTTGCACAGTCTGCAGGCCCGCGCGCACCTGCGACCGCCGGTCGCATTGCCCGCATCCCGGCCCTCGCCCACCATCCGCGCAGCTTCCTTGCACGGGCAGGACATGGACGGATTCCCCTGGTTGCTGTTCGCGGCCGCCGGCAGTGCCATTGCAGCCCTGCTGCATATCGGCTGCATCGCCTTCGGCGCCCCTTGGTACAGGTACTTCGGTGCTGGCCAGCGTATGGTCCGGCTGGCACAGGCCGGGCATTGGTGGCCGCCGCTAATGACCGCCGGCATTGCTGCCGTGCTGGTGGCCTGGGCGCTGTACGCACTGGCCGCCGCGGGCTGGCATTCGCCGCTGCCGGCCAGTCGTCTGGTCCTGACGGGCATCGCCCTGCTGTTGCTGCTGCGCGCGGCGATGGGCTTCGGCCTGGCGCTGCTCCGGCCCGGCTACAACGGCCGGCGCTTCTGGGTAGCCAGTTCACTGGTCTGCCTCTGCCTGGGGCTGGCCTTCGTGCTGGGGACCCGGCAGGCCTGGCAGAGCCTGGGCTAGCCGCCTACCATCGCCCGCCCTTGGGGGCGGCGGAAGCAACCGTCAAGCATCTGCTGATGCCGGTACGGCATGAGGTCGGTGCCGATGGGCCTGAACCGGGGCGGGGCTGACACGGCCGTACCGCCGCCCGCGCCCTACAATGGGCGCATGCAGATCGGCCCCTACACCATTGCCCCCAACGTCGTGCTGGCGCCCATGGCCGGCGTCACCGACAAGCCCTTCCGCCTGCTGTGCAAACGGCTGGGCGCGGGGCTGGCCGCCTCGGAAATGACCATCAGCGATCCGCGCTTCTGGAACACGCGCAAGTCGATCCACCGCATGGACCATGACGGCGAGCCGGCCCCGATCAGCGTGCAGATCGCCGGCACCGAGCCGCAGCAGCTGGCCGAGGCCGCGCGCTACAACGTCGACCACGGCGCGCAGATCATCGACATCAACATGGGCTGCCCGGCCAAGAAGGTGTGCAACGCCTGGGCCGGTTCGGCACTGATGCGCGACGAGCAGCTGGTGGCACGCATCCTAGAAGCGGTGGTCAACGCGGTGGACGTGCCGGTCACGCTGAAGATCCGAACCGGCTGGGACTGCGACCATCGCAATGGCCCGCTGATCGCGCGCATCGCCGAGGACAGCGGTATCGCGGCGCTGGCGGTGCACGGCCGTACCCGCGACCAGCACTACACCGGCCAGGCCGAGTACGCCACGATCGGCGAGATCAAGGCTGCGCTGCGCATTCCGGTGATCGCCAACGGCGATATCGATTCGCCGCAGAAGGCTGCCTTTGTGTTGGAGCAGACCGGCGTGGACGCGGTGATGATCGGCCGCTCTGCGCAGGGCCGGCCGTGGATCTTCCGCGAAGTGGCGCACTACCTGGCCACCGGCGAGGAACTGGCACCGCCGTCGCTGGCCGAAGTGCGTGACATCCTGCTTGGCCACCTGCACGCACTGCATGCGTTCTATGGCGAGCCGCAGGGCGTGCGCATCGCGCGCAAGCACCTGGGCTGGTATGCCAAGGACCGGCCGGAGAACGCCGCCTTCCGCGCCGTGGTCAACCGTGCCGAAGATCCGCAGAGCCAGATCGCATTGACCACCGAGTACTTCGACCGCCTGATCGGCGGGGAACCGGCGCTGTCTTCGGCGGCCTGAGCGTACGGCCCGCAACCTTTCCGACCACTTCGTTACGTAGAGTCGAGCTTGCTCGACTGAATTTCCAGAGCAGTCGAGCACGCTCGACGCTACAAGAGCCCACCATGACGCCGCCGATCTCTTCCCCGACCTATCTGCATGGCTTTTCCGGCACCGAGCAACAGCGCCTGATGACCCAGGCACGCCTGCTGGAATCGAGCATCTTCGGCCAGATCGACTACAGCGGCGCGCGGCGCCTGCTGGAAGTCGGCAGCGGCGTCGGCGCGCAGACCGAGATCCTGCTGCGCCGCTTCCCCGAGCTGCACGTGACCGGCGTGGACCTGAGCGAAACACAGCTGGCCACCGCGCGCGAGAACCTGGCGCGCACGCCGTGGTGCAGCGACCGCTACACCCTGCAGCAGGCCGATGCCGGCGAGCTGCCGTTCGAGGCACGCAGCTTCGATTCGGCGTTCCTGTGCTGGGTGCTGGAACACGTTCCGTCCCCGGCACGCGTGCTCAGCGAAGTGCGCCGCGTGCTGGCACCGGGTTCGCCGGTGTACATCACCGAGGTGATGAATGCCTCGTTCCTGCTCGATCCGTATTCGCCGCATATCTGGCGCTACTGGATGGCCTTCAACGATTTCCAGTACGACCACGGGGGCGACCCGTTCGTCGGCGCCAAGCTGGGCAACCTGCTGCTGGCCGGCGGCTTCCGCGATGTGCACACCGAGATCAAGACCATCCACCTGGACAACCGCGAACCGGCACGCCGCAAGACGATGATCGCGTTCTGGGAACAGTTGCTGCTGTCGGCGGCCGACCAGCTGCTGCAGGCCGGCTCGGTGGACGAGGACACCGTGGAAGGCATGCGTCGCGAGTTCCGCCTGGTGCAGAACGACCCGAACGCGGTGTTCTTCTTCTCGTTCGTGCAGGGCCGCGCGACGGTGTATTGAGGTGGGCCCGGGTAACCCGGCAGCAACCAGGACAACCCGCTAGAATCGCGCAGTCCCGGTCCTGGAAGGGCGCGTGCCGGGACCTCACTCCGTGCGGCAGCTGCGCATCGGCAGGTGGGCCTGTCGCGCACGGATGGACCTGACCTGCGAGCGCAAGATGAGTGACAGCGGCCGAATGCCATTTTCTGCCCACGAGGCCCTCCTGCCAGGTAGGCTGGGACGTGCGCATGCACGCCTGTTGGTCGGCCTCGTCGCTCTGCTGTGCATCCTGTACGTGGGGTTTGCGCTGACCCCTTCGTCCTACTCGTTGGCGTACCAGTATCTGGGCCTGGCACCACAGCATCCGTTGCTTGGCAGCGCCCGCATGATCCGCAGCGACGAGTGGATCGTGTTCACGCCCTACATCCAGATCGCGGTCAACAACGACTTCGGCCAAATCAACGCGTACTCGCCGTACCACGAGTCGCTGCGGACCTTCCAGGCGCTGCCGCTGCTCGACTGGGGTCTGCTGTTCAAGCCCTACCACTGGGCGTTCTTCGTGTTACCCGCAGCGAACGCCTATTCGTTCTTCTACATGTTCATGGCCATGGCCTTCCTGAGCGGATGGGCCCTGTTCCTGCGCCAACTGCGGATGCCGGTACTGGCAGCAGTGCTGGTTTCGGCCACCCTGTTCTTCGCCCCATTCGTGCAAGTCTGGTGGACCAGCAATGCCGGCGCATTCGCCCTGGCACCCTGGGTGGCCGTGGCGTGGCTGCACATCGGCAATCGCTGGCTCCGCATCCTGGCCAGTGCGTACGCCCTCGCTGTCTGGGTGATCGCTGTGTCCTACCCGCCCTTCATCATTTCCTCACTGCTGGCCATGGCGGTGCTGGTGCTGTCGTTCCGCCGCGATGCCCTCACGCTTGCCCGACTGATCGACGCCGCCGTCTCAGGCGCGCTGGCATTGGCCGTGTTCATCGGTTACTTCCACGACATCATCCCGATCGTGCGCAACACGGTGTATCCGGGCCAGCGCCAGAGCGCCGGAGGCGGAGTCGGGCTGACGTCCCTGTTCGCGCACGTCTTCCCGAACCTGATGACCTACCGGTTCGCACCTCTGCCGATGTTCAAGGCCTCCAACGAGTGCGAGATCGCCGTACTCGGCAGCCTGCTGCCGCTGTTCACTCTGGTGCTTGCTGATGGCGCACGACTGCGCGAATGGGCGCGCGGCCACCGCGGCAGCGTGCTGACCCTCGCCGCAGGCGTACTACTGATCGCCTGCTGGATCTTCCTGCCCTTCCCCGTTCTCGTCGGCAAGCTGACCGGGCTGTCGATGGTGCCCCCTGCTCGCGCGCTGCTGGCGCTCGGCCTGATGATCAACATCGGCTGCGCAATGATCCTGGTCCGATGCGGCGTGCGCCTGGAGCGCAGGCGTTTGTTGCTGCTGGCTGCGCTGCTGTTGATGGGCACTGTGGCCAAGTTCCTGTTCGGCGAAGGCCAGTTCAGCCGCCTGCACAGCGCCGCCGACGCACTGCCCTACCTCTGCCTGGCGGCACTGGCCATTGCCGCCCGCCGCCCAAAGCTATCGGTGCATGCCGCCAGCCTGGTGCTGGCGACGGCTGCACTGGCCAACCTGCTGGGCAATGGATTGTTCAACCCTGTGCAGCCCGCCGGACCGATCTTCGCGATGGACCGCGCTGCCGTGCTGGAGGCGCTGCAGGCACAGGGCGCCCGCAAGAATGCCGACGGTGTGCTGGTCGCACCCGGGGCCTACGGCGGACTGCTGCCCGGCCTCGGCATCCCCGCCGTGAACCACGTGCTGTACCTGCCACAGATGGGTTACTTCGGCAGGTACTTCCCTGGCATGCCCGACAATGAATTCAACTTCACCTTCAACCGCTATCACCACGTTGCGGTGGCGGCCGATGGCGATCTCCCTCGTGTGCAGCAGGGAGACCAGGTGGTAGTACCGGCCAAGGTTCTGCTGGCACCGCCGTCGCTTCCCGCAGATGGCACGCTACAGTGAGCCCCGACATGAATGCCACAGCTCACGCCCTTGCCTCACCTCGCATCGCCGTGGTGATTCCCTGCTACAAGGTGACCCGCCACGTGCTGACGGTGCTGGCCGCGATCGATCCGGTGGTGACCGCAATCTACTGCGTGGACGATGCCTGCCCCGATGGCAGCGGCCGGCTGATCCAGGCTGAAGCGAACGACCCGCGCATCACCGTACTGTTCCATCCGCACAACCGCGGCGTCGGCGGCGCCATCAAGACCGGTTATCGCGCGGCGATCGCCGATGGCATGGACATTCTGGTCAAGGTCGATGGCGACGGGCAGATGGATCCGGCACTGCTGATGGACTTCGTCGCGCCCATCGCTGACGGCCATGCCGACTACACCAAGGGCAACCGCTTCTGGAACCTGACCCACATCCGCCGCATGCCCCCGGTGCGACGGCTGGGCAACCTGCTGCTGTCCTTCATGACCAAGGCCTCATCCGGGTACTGGCAGGTGTTCGACCCGACCAACGGCTACACCGCCATCCATGCCAAGGTCGCCAGCCACCTCAAGCTCGATGCGGTCAGCGACCGCTATTTCTTCGAGACCGACATGCTGTTCCGCCTGAACACCGTGCGCGCCGTGGTGCAGGATGTAGCGATGGATGCGCACTACGCCGACGAGACAAGCAACCTGCGCATCGGCCGCGTCCTGGGTGAATTCACCTTCAAGCACCTGCGCAACACGCTCAAGCGCATTGCCTACAACTATTTCCTGCGTGATCTCAGCATCGCCTCGCTGGAGCTGATCGCTGGCAGCAGCCTGCTCGCCTTCGGCGGGCTGTTCGGGCTGTATCACTGGATGCGGTCGGCGCAGGCCGATGTGGCTACGCCGGTGGGCACGATCATGATCGCCATGGTCGCGCTGATCTCCGGGCTGCAGTTCCTGCTGGCGTTCGTCGGTTTCGATATCGCCAACGTGCCGCGCCAGGTGCTGAACCGTTCGATCAAGCTCAACCGCCTTCCGCAGTAGCGCCACGCCATGCGTGGCTGTTGTTCGCGCCATCCACGCATGGCGTGGACCTACGGGTGCGCGGCACCGGTCGCGGAGGCTGCCGGCTCGTGCCAGATGCGCTGCCACATCGCGGCAAGCCGGCGCCCGGCGTCGGCGCGCGCGGCGGGACTGCTGTAATCCGCCCGCACCTGCCCGGGCGTGATTGGCCGCCACTGCCCGTCGACCTGCTCAGCCACGACAAAGTTGAACGTGTAGTCCGGCTCCAGCCCCATGCGCAGGTCGCTAAGCACCAGCCGCCCGTCCACCACCTGTGCTCGCATGAAGCCGCGATTGAACCACGTCAGCTGCTGCACCGCCGGGATGCCCTCTGCTTCACGCAAGGCCTGCACGTTGGACGCGTGGCCTTCAAACTGCATCGGCCCGTGGTCGGCCACCAGCGAGCGGTCACCCACCACGTAGCCATTCGGTGTCATCGCCACCACCCGCCACAGCAGGGTGTTGAACGGCATCGGCACCGAGAAGCGCGGTGCATCGCCCAGGCCCATCGCCGCCAGGCTCTGCTGCGCGGCACGGTCGACCTGCGCTTTGGCGATCAGGCCCCAGCCCAGATAGGCACTGCTGAGCAGCAGGGCCACGCCCAGCACCTTGCCAGCCCAGGGGCGGGCACGGCCAAACCAGGCCAGCACGCAGCCCAGCAGCAGCCATACCGTGTAGCCGAGATCGATGATGAAGACGCTGGAACCCATCGTCGGGTGTGGCCGCAGCGGCCACCACAGCTGGGTGCCGTAAACGGTGAACGCATCCAACAGCGGATGGGTGACCAGCGCCAGCTGGATCGCCCAGAACCAGCGCACCGGTGATTGCGCGACACGGCCGTTGCCGAAGCGCTTGAACAACCACCAGATCAATGCGGCCACCCAGGGCAGCACCAGCAGTGAATGGCTGAAGCTGCGGTGCTCGATCATGTTCGCCACCGGGTCGGCGGCGGTGAAGCCGAGCCACAGGGCGTCGAGGTCCGGCAGGGTGCCAAGCGCGGCACCGGCCAGCAGGGCCGCGCGGCGGTGGCCGGGCGGGGCGATGGCAGCAGCGACGGCGCCGCCGAGCACGATCTGGGTCAGGGAATCCATGGCTTGATGCTAGCGGCTTGCGGGCGGTGC
>NZ_JAOCLC010000070.1:0-24888 GCF_029845105.1 Stenotrophomonas sp. GD03654
CCCCCGCAACCGGACCCACCCCGCCATCCCACGGGAACCCAGCTTTTGCTTTGGCCGTTGCTGTTGCCGTTGCCCTGGCCTCGGCGGGTGCCGGGCGCCGCCCGGCCAAAGCCCTTCCCCCGCTTCCGGTACAATGTCGGGCCCGTTTCCCAACTACGGTTCCCCGGACATGATGGTCCTCGAGGGCGCGCCCGCCCTGTCGCCGTTCCGCCGCGAACGTCTTGAATCCCGCCTGCAGTCCATCGCGCCCTCCCTGCGCATCAGCGGTGCCTGGCACGTCTACTTCGTGCAGCCCGAAGGCAGCGCCGCTCCCGACCTCGACACCCTGTGCCGCATCCTTGAAGCGGCGCCGCAGGCCGAAGCCGCGGCCGAAGGCGCGGTCAGCCGCATCGTGGTGCCGCGCCTGGGCACGCTGTCGCCGTGGTCGAGCAAGGCCACCGAACTGGTCCGCGGTGCCGGGCAGCCGGTCAGCCGGGTGGAACGCGGCCTGCGCATTGACGTGCAGGGCTGGCCGGCCGATGCCGCCGCACAGCAGGCGCTGGTCAAGGCGCTGCACGACCCGATGACGCAGTCGGTGCTGGAAACCGTGGAACAGGGCCAGGCGCTGTTCTCGGCGCCGGCCCGGGGTGAACTGGAACGCGTGCCGGTGGACCAGCTGGAGGCCGCCAACCAGCGCCTCGGCCTGGCCATGGCGCAGGACGAGATCGACTACCTGCGCGAACGCTTCACCGCGCTGGGTCGCTCGCCGTCGGACGTCGAGCTGATGATGTTCGCGCAGGCCAATTCCGAGCACTGCCGCCACAAGATCTTCAACGCCAGCTGGACCATCGACGGCCAGGAACAGGACCGTTCGCTGTTCCGGATGATCAAGAACACCCACCAGCAGACCCCGCAGCACACGCTCAGCGCGTACAGCGACAATGCCGCGGTGATCGAAGGCCATCCGGCGTCCCGCTACCGCCCCGATCCGGCCAGTGGCGAGTACCGCCGGGAAGCACAGGTGCCCAGCGCGTTCCAGATCAAGGTGGAAACGCACAACCATCCGACCGCGATCGCGCCGTTCCCGGGCGCATCCACCGGCAATGGTGGTGAGATCCGCGACGAAGGCGCGACCGGTCGTGGCGGCAAGCCGAAGGCGGGCCTGTCCGGTTTCTCGGTCTCGCACCTGCGCATTCCCGAGCTGCCGCAGCCGTGGGAAGCGCCGCGCGCGCTGAACCCGCGCATGGCCCCGGCGCTGGAAATCATGACTGACGGCCCGCTGGGCGGTGCTGCGTTCAACAACGAATTCGGTCGCCCGAACCTGCTCGGCTACTTCCGCAGCTTCGAGCTGCCGGAAGGCGCCGATCTGGTGCGCGCGTACGACAAGCCGATCATGCTGGCCGGTGGCCTTGGCGCGATCGATCGCGTGCAGGTCGACAAGATCCAGCTGCAGGCCGGTGATGCGGTCATCGTGCTGGGTGGCCCGGCGATGCTGATCGGCCTGGGCGGCGGTGCCGCCAGTTCGGTGGCCTCTGGTGAAAGCGCCGAGGACCTGGACTTCGCCAGCGTGCAGCGCGACAACCCGGAAATGGAGCGTCGCTGCCAGGAGGTCATCGACCGCTGCGTGGCGATGGGTGCCGACAACCCGATCAAGTTCTTCCATGACGTCGGCGCCGGTGGCCTGTCCAATGCCATCCCCGAGCTGCTGCACGACTCCAAGGTCGGCGGCGTCATCGACCTGGGCAAGGTGCCCACCGATGACCCGTCGCTGTCGCCGATGCAGCTGTGGTGCAACGAGTCGCAGGAACGCTACGTGCTGGGCGTGGCCCAGGAGCGCCTGGCCGAGTTCGCCGCCCTGTGCGCCCGTGAGCGCTGCCCGTTCGCCGCCGTTGGCGTGGCAACCGCCGAGGAACACCTGGTGGTGGCTTACGGCGCCGTGCCGGGTCACACCCCGGCTGATGCACCGATCGACCTGCCGATGGACGTGCTGTTCGGCAAGCCGCCGAAGATGCACCGCGACACCGCGCACCCGCCGGCACCGCGCTGGCCGGCGCTGAAGACCGGTGGCCTGGACCTGCAGGAAGCCGGCCTGCGCGTGCTCGCGCACCCGACGGTCGCTTCGAAGAACTTCCTGGTCACCATCGGTGACCGCAGCGTCGGTGGCCTGACCGCACGCGAACAGATGGTCGGCCCGTGGCAGCTGCCGGTGGCCGACGTGGCGATCACCCTGGCCGACTTCGACGGCGTGGCCGGCGAAGCGATGTCAATCGGCGAGCGCACCCCGCTGGCCCTGCTCGACGCGGCGGCGTCGGCACGCATGGCGGTGGGCGAAGCGCTGACCAACCTGTGCGCGGCGCCGGTTGATGCGCTGGATGAGATCAAGCTGTCGGCGAACTGGATGGCCGCGGCCGGCCACCCGGGCGAAGACGCGCTGCTGTACGACGCGGTGAAGGCGGTGGGCATGGAGCTGTGCCCGCAGCTGGACATCAGCATCCCGGTCGGCAAGGACTCGCTGTCGATGCAGGCGCAGTGGCACGACCAGGGCGAAGCGCACAAGAGCGTGTCGCCGGTGTCGCTGGTGATCTCGGCGTTCGCGCCGGTGGCCGACGTGCGCCAGCAGCTGACCCCGCTGCTCGACCGCGAGGTGGACAGCGAGCTGTGGCTGATCGGCCTGGGCGCCGGCAAGCAGCGCCTGGGCGGTTCGATCCTGGCCCAGGTGCATGCCGACCACGGCGATCTTCCGGCCTTCGCCGGTGCCGCGCCGGACCTGGACGACCCGCAGCGCCTGCGTGGCTTCTTCGAGCTGATCCGCGATGCGCGCCAGGCCGGCCTGCTGCTGGCCTACCACGACCGCAGCGACGGCGGCGCCTTCGCCGCGCTGTGCGAAATGGCGTTCACTTCGCGGCTGGGCCTGGACATCACCCTCGATGCCTGGGGCGATGATCCGTTCCGCAGCCTGTTCAATGAAGAGCTGGGCGCGGTGGTGCAGATCGCCCGCGAAGACCGCGCCGCCTTTGCGGACCTGGTCGAGCGCCATGCACTGATCGAATGCGCGCAGCGCATCGCCAAGCCGACCACCGCACCGGTGGTGCGCGTGTCGCTGGGCGGCGAGAACCTGGCCGAGTGGCGCTGGGACGCGCTGTTCGACGCCTGGTGGTCGGTCACCCACGCGATGCAGAAGCGCCGTGACAACCCGGCCAATGCCGATGCCGAGCGCGAGATCGCCCGTGCCTTCACTGCTCCGGGCCTGAAGCCCAAGCTCAGTTTCGACCTCAATGAGGACGTGGCCGCCCCGTTCATCAGCACCGGCGCGCGTCCGCGCGTGGCGGTACTGCGCGAGCAGGGCGTCAACGGCCAGATCGAAATGGCCAACGCCTTCGAACGTGCCGGCTTCCGCGCGTTCGACGTGCATATGAGCGACCTGATCGAAGGCCGCGTGGCATTGCAGGACTTCACCGGCCTGGTCGCCTGCGGTGGCTTCAGCTACGGCGACGTGCTGGGTGCCGGCCGTGGTTGGGCGACCTCGATCCTGGAGCGCAGCGCGCTGCGTGATGCCTTCGCCGCGTTCTTCGCGCGCGAAGACAGCTTCGCGCTGGGCGTGTGCAACGGTTGCCAGATGATGAGCCAGCTCAAGGGCATCATTCCGGGTGCCGAGCACTGGCCGCAGTTCCGCCGCAACGCAAGCGAGCAGTTCGAGGCCCGTACCGCGCTGCTGGAGGTGGTGGAATCGCCGTCGATCCTGCTGCGCGGCATGGCCGGTTCGCGCCTGCAGGTGGCGGTGGCGCATGGTGAAGGCCAGGCCGTGTTCGACAACGCCGTCGACCAGGCGGCCGCTCGCGTTTCGCTGCGCTACATCGACGGCAACGGCAACGTGGCCAGCCAGTACCCGCTGAATCCGAACGGTTCGCCGGACGGTATCACCGGCCTGACCAGCAACGACGGTCGCGTCACCATCATGATGCCGCACCCGGAACGTACGCCGCGCGCGCTCAACCTGAGCTGGGCCCCGGCCGAATGGCAGGGTGACTCGCCGTGGATGCGCATGTTCCGCAACGCGCGGGTGTGGTGCGGTTGATCGCATCACATCGCGCAGGCATCAATGCCGCCGCGTATGGAAAAACCCGCCGCTGATCGGCGGGTTTTTCTTTGCGCGCGTGAAACTCCTGTCGCGGCCGCTAGTTACATCGATTTTCATGCGGCGGAACTTCGTCACGCATGCCTAACAAAAAGCTCCCATAAATACGTGAAATGGTGAACTGCTTCACGGCAATAGGATTTGCCGTGTCAAAGTCTTGACGATTTGGAAAGTTGCCGTTAACACTTGAACCCCGTTTCAGAATCATTCATTTCGCAGTAACCGGTTGGCGCACGCGCTCGGTTTTCTGTCGCTGCGCGCCGTTCGGCAATACCCCGCAGTAAATCACGCGAATAAACGCCCCCAGGGGACGTTGGGCCGGAAAGCCCAGCGGTGGCGTTGCTTTGCCCAAAACCAGTCCAATCAGGAGCCGTACCGATGAATCGGATTTATCGCAAGGTCTGGAACAAAGCATTGGGTCAGCTGGTGGTGGCCTCGGAACTGGCCTCCTCCGACAGCAGCAGTGGCGGGGTCGTCGACCGGCGCCGCGATGCGACCCAGGCCACGCCCGCACTGCTGGCGGTGGCACTGGGCCTGGCAGTGGGGATGGGCATGAGCGGCACTGCCGCGGCACAGTCGGTGCAGATCGGTGGCAGCGCCACCTGCGTGGCCTTCAGCGGCAAGCTGCTCGAAAAGTGCCTGATCGAAGGCTCGGCCAGCGCCAAGGGCAGCAACGCGGTGGCGATCGGCAGCAACAGCAATGCCAGTGCCGCCAACAGCGTTGCGCTGGGCGCTGGTTCCAAGGCCACGCGGGCCAACACCGTGTCCGTGGGTGATGCCGGCAAGGAACGGCAGATCACCAACGTTGCTGCAGGCACCCAGGCCACCGATGCGGTGAACAAGTCACAGCTGGATGCGCAGGCGCGTGCTACCCAGGCCGCGCTGGCCGACGTTGCCGCCGATGGCAACCGCTATTTCAAGGCCGACGGCGCAGGCGATGACAGCGACGCGGCGAAGATCGACGGGCAGGGCGCGGTTGCGGCCGGTGCCGGCGCGCAGTCGCTGGCCAACGCCACCACCGCCATCGGTACCCAGGCCATTGCCGCGGGCCTGGGCGCCAGCGCGTTCGGCCAGGGTGCTTTGGCGATCGGTGATGCCAGCGTGGTGGTCGGGCAGAGCGCGGCGGCGTTCGGCCTCGGCGATACCGCCGTCGGTGCCAGTGCTTACGCCGCCAGCGAAAATGGCGCGGCCACCGCCCTCGGTGCGCTGTCCGAAGCCTCGGCCGATGGCGCCACTGCCGTGGGTGGCGGTGCGGTGGCGATGGGGCCGGGCAGCACCGCGCTCGGTCGTGGTGCTACCGCTGCCAACGAAGCATCGATTGCCGTGGGTGCCTTCAGCACCGCCGTCGGTGAATACAGCACCGCGCTGGGTTCGAACTCCGCTGCGGTTGCCACCGGCAGCGTGGCGCTGGGTGCGGGCTCGCTGGCCGACCGCGTCGATACCGTGTCCGTCGGTGCCGCCGAATACGGCTTGACCCGGCAGATCACCAGCGTGGCCGCAGGCACCGAAGACAACGATGCCGTCAATGTCGGTCAGCTGAAGGGCGTCGCCGCCGTGGCCGATGCCACCGCCAAGCGCTTCCAGGCCACCGGCAGCAGCAACAGCGATGCGGGTGCACTGGCCGAAGGTGACGATGCACTGGCGGCGGGCGAGGCCGCCAATGCCCTCGGCAACGGCACCACGGCCGTCGGTGCGGGCGCCACGGCCGTCGCGCAGAATGCGACCGCCGTGGGCAACAATGCGTTGGCCTCGGGGCAGAACAGTGCCGCGTTCGGCAACAACGCGCAGGCCAACGGTCCGGGCGGCGTTGCCGTGGGTGGCGCCGCGGTGGACGCCGACGGCAACCCGCTGATCACCAGTGGCGGCGTACCGGTGGAGACCGGTGCCACCAGCGCCGGCGTCGGTGGCACCGCGGTGGGCGCCAGTGCCGAAGCCAGCGGCTTTGCGGCGTCGTCCTACGGCGTCGGCGCCTATGCCGCCGGCGCGCAGGCATCCGCATTCGGCGCGGTGGCCAATGCCATCGGTGACTACTCCACCGCGCTGGGTACGCAGAGCAATGCCACCGGCACCAGCAGCGTCGCCATCGGTGGCCCGGCCGACCTGATTCCGGGCCTGGGTTTCTTCGTGCAGACCCAGGCCAGCGGCGAAGCGGCGACCGCCGTCGGCGCCGGTGCCATCGCAAGCGGTGACCGCGCGGTGGCCAACGGCAGCTTGACCGAAGCCTCCGGTGCTGAAGCCACGGCCGTTGGCTACTTCGCTTACGCCCCGGGTGAGAATGCCAGCGCGCTCGGCGCGCAGACTTGGGCCAGCGGCGCGCAGAGCACGGCCGTGGGTTACTACGCCACCGCACGCGGCGCCAACAGCGTCGCGCTGGGCGCGAACTCCGAAGCGGTGCGTGCCAACAGCGTGGCTGTCGGCAGTGCAGGCAACGAGCGGCAGATCACCAGCGTTGCTGCGGGCAGCGAAGCCACCGATGCGGTGAACAAGGCCCAGCTCGATGCCGTGGCCAGCACCGCTGATACCACCGCGCGTTTCTTCCAGGCACAGCCGGAGGCGGGCAGTGACGCTGGCGCACTGGCCGATGGCGAAGGCTCCATCGCTGTGGGCTCGTCGAGCAATGCGATCGGCGCCGGTGCCATCGCGCAGGGTGCAGCCGCGTCGGCCATCGGCGATGACAGCGTGGCCGTGGGCCGCAACAGCGCAGCCACCGGCAATGGCGGTGTCGCCATCGGTGGCCTCGGCCAGGCCTACGACGAGTTCAACCAGCCGATCATCGGTGCTGACGGCACGGCGCAGCAGGTGGGTACCACCGCTGTTGCCGATGCCACGGCAGTGGGCAGTGGCGCGCAGGCCACCGGGGCTGCCAGCAGCGCCTTCGGCAACGCTGCCAAGGCCAGTGGTGACAACAGCTTCGCCGCAGGCGGCAAGTCGCGCGCCACCGGCAGCTATGCAGTCGCGGTCGGCGACAGCGCATTCGCCAGCAGCGATGACAGCACCGCAGTAGGCGGTTACAGCTGGGCGACTGCCAGTGGCGCGGCAGCATTCGGTTCGGGTGCATGGGCCACCGCCACCAACGCCGCGGCGTTCGGTAATGCGGCGTGGGCCAGTGGCAGCGGCGCCACGTCCATCGGTTACAACAGCTGGGCCAACGGCACCAGTTCCACGGCGGTCGGCCGCGGTGCCTTCGGCTATGGCGACAACAGCGTGGCACTGGGCTTCCAGGCGCTGGGCAACAGCATCAACAGCATCGCCATCGGCACCAACACAGTAGCCGGTGGTGAAAGCGCGATCGCGCTTGGCGCCGGCAGCAACGCCAGTGCCAGCAATGCTGTCGCGCTCGGTGCCGGCTCGGTCGCCAGCCGTGCACGCACGGTGTCGGTGGGCAGCAGCGGCAACGAACGGCAGGTCACCAACGTCGCCGCCGGTACACAGGCCACCGACGCGGTGAACAAGGCGCAGTTGGATGCGGTTGCGTCTACCGCTGCCACCACCAGCCGCTTCTTCCAGGCCAGCGGTAATGGCGACAACGTAGCCGGTGCACTGGTGGAGGGTGACAACGCACTGGCGGCCGGTGATGCCGCCAACGCCATCGGCAATGGCGCCACCGCAGTGGGCAGCGGCGCCAACGCGCTGGCCAGCAATGCACAGGCGCTGGGTTTCAACGCATTGGCAACTGCGGCCAGCGCCAGCGCTGTCGGTGCCAACGCACAGGCCACGGGCGAGTACGCAACTGCGCATGGTGCGGAAAGCGAAGCCAGCGGCGAGCAGAGCGCGGCGTTCGGTGCGGCCAGCATCGCCAGCGGTGCCGGTAGCACGGCCAATGGCGTGCTGTCCGAAGCGTCCGGCGAAGAAGCCGTGGCCGTGGGCTACTTCAGCAATGCCAGCGGCGACGCGGCCACCGCTGTCGGCAGCGAGAGCGTGGCCAGTGGTACGGCGTCGGCGGCCTTCGGTATCGGTGCCGAAGCCAGCGGCGGTTACAGCACCGCCATCGGTGGCTATGCACAGGCCTCGGCCTTCAATGCCACTGCGTTCGGCAACTTCGCCAATGCATCCGGTTCCAACAGTGTGGCAGTGGGCGGCGATTCGGAAGCCTCCGGCGCTTACAGCACCGCCACCGGTCAGGGCAGCCTGGCCACCGGCACCAACAGCGTCGCCGTCGGTGGTTCGTTGTTCGGCGTGCTGGCCACCGAGGCCTCGGGCAATTACTCCACTGCGGTGGGTGGTGGTGCCTGGTCGGGCGGCATCAACAGCACCGCGCTGGGCAATGCCGCCGAATCGCGCGGCGCCAACAGCGTGGCGCTGGGTGCCGATTCGATCGCCGATCGCGACAACACCGTGTCGGTAGGCGGTGGCGGCAACACCCGCCAGATCACCAACGTGGCCGATGGCACGCAGGGCAATGATGCGGTCAACAAGAACCAGCTCGACACCGTAGCCGCGGCAGCGGAAAAGACCAGCAGGCAGTTCCAGGCCAGTGGCAATGCCGACGGTGAAACCGGCGCGCTGGTGGAGGGTGACAACGCGTTGGCGGCCGGTGACGCGGCCAACGCGATCGGCAACGGTGCCACCGCACTCGGCAGCGGTGCCAATGCGCTGGCGGCCAACGCCACCGCCGTGGGCATCGATGCGCTGGCCACTGGCAGCAACGCGGCGGCCCTGGGCAGCACGGCACAGGCCACCGGCGAGGACAGCCTGGCCCTGGGCAGCGGTGCCAGCGCCAGCGAGGTTGGTGCAAGCGCGGTGGGTGCGCGTGCTCAGGCCAGTGGCGCCTACAGCACGGCCACGGGCACAGAAGCCAATGCCAGCGGCGGGCAGGCGCTCGCCAGCGGTTTCCGCAGCGCGGCTTCGGCTGATGGCACCACCGCAGTGGGTGGCTACGCCGAAGCCAGCGGCCGCCTCGGCACCGCATTGGGCTACGGCTCGGCAGCCAGCGGTGCCAACACCACTGCAGTCGGCTTCGGTGCCGCTGCGGCCGGTACCGGTGCCGTTGCAGTGGGGCAGTCCAGCGAGGCCAGTGGCGCTGAAAGCGTGGCCATCGGCGGCAGCACCTTCTTCGGCCTGATTCCCTCGCGTGCCAGCGGAACCGGTGCGGCGGCCTTCGGTGCCGGTGCCTGGGCTACCGAAGACTACGCGACCGCGATTGGCTGGAATTCGTGGGCGGCAGGCAGCAGCGCCACCGCGCTGGGTGCCAACGCCACCGCCAATGGCAGCAACAGCGTTGCGCTCGGCGCAGGCTCCAAGGCCGACCGTGACAACACCGTCGCCGTCGGCAAGGCCGGCGGTGAGCGCCAGGTGACGCACGTCGCGGCCGGCACCGAAGCCACCGATGCGGTGAACAAGGGCCAATTGGATGCGGTCGCCGGCGTCGCCGACAAGACCAGCCGGCAGTTCCAGGCCAGCGGCAACGCCGATGGCGAAGCCGGTGCACTGGTCGACGGCGACAATGCGCTGGCAGCCGGCAATGCGGCCAACGCCATCGGCAACGGCGCCACCGCGCTGGGCAGCGGTGCCAATGCCATGGCCGCCAACGCCACCGCCGTGGGCTTCGATGCGCTGGCTACCGGCAACAACGCGGCGGCGCTGGGCACCAACGCACAGGCCAGTGGTGTCGACAGCGTGGCCGTGGGCAGTGGTGCCAGCGCCAGCGAACTCGGTTCCAGTGCCACCGGTGCCGGCGCACAGGCCAAGGGCGCCTACAGCACCGCCAGCGGTGCGCAGGCCATCGCCAGCGGCACGCAGTCACAGGCCAATGGCTTCCGCGCCAATGCTTCGGCCGACGGCGCGTCGGCCATCGGCAGCTATGCCGACGCCAGCGGCCGTCTGGGTACCGCCGTTGGCTACGGCAGCAAGGCCACCGGCGCCAATGCGACCGCGGTGGGCGTCAGCGCCAACGCCAGCGCGGCCGGTAGCGTAGCGCTGGGTGCAGGCTCGGTCGCCGATCGTGCCAATACCGTGTCGGTCGGTAGTGCCAGCAGTGATCGCCAGATCACGCGTGTCGCTGCCGGTACCGAGCGCTCCGATGCGGTCAACCGGGGCCAGCTCGATGCGGTCGCCGCTACCGCCGATGGCACGGCGCGCTACGTCAAGGCCACCGGCGCGGGTACCGCCAGCGCCAGCGGCAACGATGCCGCCGCAATCGGTTCGGCGGCCACTGCCAGCGGCGCACGCAGCAATGCGCTGGGTGCCAACGCGATGGCCATCGGCAACGGTGCCCTTGCACTGGGTACCAGTGCCGGTGCGTCCGGCGCGAACTCGGTGGCGCTGGGCGCGGGCTCGCGCGCGCTCGATGCCAACGTGGTGTCGGTGGGCGGCGGCAACGGCACCGACGGTCCGGCCACGCGCCGCATCGTCAACGTAGCCGATGGCCGCATCGCCGCCGGCAGCAGCGATGCCATCACCGGTTCGCAGCTCAACGTCACCAACCAGCGGGTGGGTGCGGTGGAAACCCGCGTGGGCGATTTTGATTCTCGTATCGCCACCGTTGAAACCACTGCGGCCAGCGCAGTCGGCTATGACGACGCCAGCCGCGACCGCCTGACCCTGTCCGGGTTCCAGGGCACCACCATCGACAACGTTGGTGCCGGCAGCATCGCCGCGGGCAGTCGCCAGGCGATCAACGGCGGCCAGCTGTTCCAGTCGCTCAGCGATGCCGCCAGCTTCCTTGGTGGTGGCGCCAGCGTCGGCATGCAGGGCGTGTTCGTGGCGCCGAACTATGTGATCCAGGGCGCCACCTACAGCAACGTCGGCGATGCGCTGGGCGCGCTGGACCGCAAGGTCAGCGAGATCGACCGCCGCACCGCCGGTGGCTCGCGTGCGGGGACTGCCAACCTGCGCGCGATGAGTGCCTCGCTGGATGAGAGCCCGCTGGCCAGCACCGCTGATGCACCTGCAACGGCCGACGCGGCACCGGCCAGCACCGCGCGGGTGCAGGGCACGCCGACCGCTGCCGCCGCCGGTGCCGGGATTCCGGTTGGTACTCCCGCGACGGGCTTCAATGCCGTCGCCATGGGCGAGGGCGCCGTCGCCAGTGGCGCTTCATCCACGGCCATCGGCCAGGGGGCCAATGCCACCGCTGCGAACGCGGTGGCGCTGGGCCAGGGTTCTGTCGCCGATCGTGCCAACACGGTCTCGGTGGGCAGTGAAGGCAACGAGCGCCAGGTCACCAACGTGGCGGCCGGTACCACGGCCACCGATGCGGTGAACAAGGGCCAGCTCGACCGTGGCATGGCCACCGCCAACAGCTACACCGACAGTCGCGTCCAGGCCGTCGCCGACAGCTTCGATGTGTTCAAGGGCGAGATCGACGGACGCCTGCGCCACATGGACCGCCGCATCGACCGCCAGGGCGCGATGAGTGCCGCGATGCTCAACATGGCCACCAGTGCCGCCGGTATCCGCACCCAGAACCGGGTCGGCGTCGGCATCGGTTTCCAGGGCGGCGAGTCGGCGTTGTCGTTGGGCTACCAGCGTGCGATCAGCGATCGCGCCACGGTCACCCTCGGCGGTGCCTTCAGCAGCGACGACAGCTCGGTTGGCGTCGGTGCCGGCTTCGGCTGGTAAGCCACTCCATTGCGCCGGCGGCCACCCACGCCGGCGCCAAACCTGCAATGAGGGCCTGGGGGGAGGTCACGGCAATCCCGGCTGGGCCGGCCGGGAGTCGTCAAGGAATGATGGCCGCAGTGTTGGTTCGATCCATGACCCAGAAGAGGAATTCGACGTGATCAAGAAGCAGAACCTTCGCATCAATGTGCTTGCCGCCGCCGTGCTGTCGATGACGGCTGTCGGTGCCGTCCACGCTGCTGGACTGCCGACCCGTGAGCCGGTGCGCCAGGCCAGTACCGCCCAACCGGGGGCCGAGCGCATCATCGTCAAGTACCGTGCCGGCGCTGCTGCCGCCACCGACCGCTCGGCGAAGCTGTCCACCGTGCAGTCCGCACTGACCCGTGCCAGCCTCTCCGGCGGCACCTCCCGCGCCAGTACCCTCGGCCCGCAGGTGGTGCGCAAGCTGTCGACCGGTGCGGACCTCATCCGTGTGCAGGGGCGCCTGGCCCCGGCCGAGCTGCAGCGCGTACTGAAGGAGCTGAAGGCCGACCCGTCGGTGCAGTACGCCGAGGCCGATGTGAAGCTGCGCCGTACCGAGCTGCGAGCCGGTGACGTGCAGCCGGCGCTGGCGCCGAATGATCCCTACTACCAGCAGTACCAGTGGCACCTGCACAACGCCACCGGCGGCATCAACGCACCGTCGGCATGGGATGTATCGCAGGGCGAAGGCGTGGTGGTGGCGGTACTCGACACCGGTATCCTGTCGCAGCACCCGGACCTGGTCGGCAACCTGCTGGAAGGCTACGACTTCATCAGCGATGCCGAGACGTCGCGTCGCGCCACCAACGACCGCGTGCCGGGCGCGCAGGACTATGGTGACTGGGTCGAGAACGACAACGAGTGCTACACCGGCTCCGTCGCCGAGGACAGCTCCTGGCACGGTACCCATGTGGCCGGTACCGTGGCCGAGCAGACCAACAACGGCGTCGGCATGGCCGGTGTCGCGCACAAGGCCAAGGTGCTGCCGGTCCGCGTGCTCGGCAAGTGCGGTGGCTACCTTTCCGATATCGCCGACGCCATCACCTGGGCGTCTGGCGGCACGGTGGCCGGCGTACCCGCCAATACCAACCCGGCCGAGGTCATCAACATGAGCCTCGGCGGCAGCGGCAGCTGCGACGGGACCTACCAGGATGCGATCAACGGCGCGATCTCGCGGGGCACCACCGTGGTCGTGGCCGCAGGCAACGAGACCGACAACGCCTCCAAGTACCGCCCAGCCAGTTGCGACGGCGTGGTGACCGTCGGCGCCACCCGCATCACCGGCGGGATCACCTACTACTCGAACTACGGCACCCGTGTGGACCTGTCCGGTCCGGGCGGTGGCGGCAGTGTAGACGGCAATCCGGGCGGCTACGTCTGGCAGTCCGGCTCCGATGCGGCCACCACGCCGGAGTCGGGCAGCTACAGCTACATGGGCATGGGCGGCACGTCGATGGCCTCGCCGCACGTGGCTGCTGTTGCTGCACTGGTGCAGAGCGCGCTGATCGCCAAGGGCAAGGATCCGCTGGCCCCGGCCGCGATGCGCACCCTGCTGAAGGAGACCGCGCGTCCGTTCCCGGTCGCCATTCCGGCAGCCACCCCGATCGGTACCGGTATTCTCGATGCCAAGGCCGCGCTGGCCAAGGCACTGGAAGAACCGTGCACCGAGAACTGCGGGCCGGTGGCCACGCCGCTGACCAACAAGGCTGCCGTCGGTGGTCTGAATGGTGCTGCCGCCAGCAGCCGCCTGTACAGCTTCGAAGCCGTCGCCGGCAAGCAGCTCAGCGTGATCACCTACGGTGGCACCGGCAACGTGTCGGTCTACATCGCCCAGGGACGCGAGCCGAGCGCCAGCGACAACGACGGCAAGTCGACCCGTCCTGGCACGTCCGAAACGGTGCGGGTGAACAAGCCGGTGGCCGGCACCTACTACATCAAGGTGGTGGGCGAGGCGGCCTACAACGGCGTGAGCATCCTTGCCACGCAGTAAGCACGCACTGTCGTAGTTGAATGGCCGAAGCCCGTCACCGCATGTGACGGGCTTCGTCTTTTTACGAAAGGTGGCGGAGAGGCGGCGTAAATCATGGCTTAACTGCTAAAGTCGAGCCGATTGACAGGAGAGTCATGTGAACGCGCTTGCTGCTACCGCCGCTGCCGACGACGCTGAAGGCCGCATCCTGGATGCGCTGCTGGCGCGCGGCCGGCTGAAGGAAGGCGATCTGGCACGTGCGCGTCCGCTGCACGCAGAGGCCGGCGGCAGCCTGCTGGGCCTGCTGGTGCGGCTGGGACTGGTTTCCGAACGTGACCAGGCGCAGGCCAGCGCCGAGGTGCTGGGCCTGCCGCTGCTGGAAGGCAAGCAGTTGCCCGAGGCACCACCGCAGGGCCTGGCGGAGGGAGTGCCGCTGTCGCTGCGCTTCCTCAAGCAGTTCCATGTCTGCCCGCTGGCGCTGGATGAACAGGGCGTACGGCTGTGGCTGGCCGATGCCCACGATCCTTACCCGCAACAGGCCGTGCAGCTGGCACTGGGTGTACCGGTGACGCCGGTGCTGGGCATGCGCGCGGAGATCGACGATCTGGTCGAGCGCTGGTTCGGCCAAGGCCGCAGCGCGATGGGCGCGATCGTCGAAACCGCCGACGGCGAAGGCGGCGCGGTCGATGACATCGAACACCTGCGCGACCTGGCTTCGGAAGCGCCGGTGATCCGCCTGGTCAACCTGGTGATCCAGCGTGCGGTGGAGCTGCGTGCCTCGGACATCCATGTCGAACCGTTCGAGAGCCGGCTGAAGGTGCGCTACCGCGTCGACGGTGTGCTGGTGGAGGGTGAAAGCCCGCCGGCCAACCTCACCGCTGCGGTGATCAGCCGCATCAAGATCATGGCCCGGCTCAACATCGCCGAGCGCCGCCTGCCGCAGGATGGCCGCATCATGCTGCGGGTGCAGGGCAAGGAGCTGGATCTGCGCGTGAGCACGGTGCCGACCGCGCATGGCGAAAGCGTGGTGATGCGTCTGCTCGACCGTGAAACGGTGGTGTTCGATTTCCATCGCCTCGGTTTCACCGACGCGTTCCTGCCGCAGTTCCGCAAGGTGCTGGAACAGCCGCACGGCATCCTGCTGGTGACCGGCCCGACCGGCTCGGGCAAGACCACCACGCTGTACACCGCGCTCAGCCAGCTCAACACTGCCGACGTCAAGATCATCACCGTTGAAGACCCGGTTGAATACCAGATCGAGGGCATCAACCAGATCCAGGCCAAGCCGCAGATCGGGCTGGACTTTGCCAACGCCCTGCGCAGCATCGTGCGCCAGGATCCGGACATCATCATGATCGGCGAAATGCGCGATCTGGAAACCGCGCGCATCGCGATCCAGTCGGCGTTGACCGGCCATCTGGTGCTGTCCACCCTGCACACCAACAATGCGGCTGGCGGCATCACCCGCCTGCTCGACATGGGCGTGGAGGACTACCTGCTCACGTCAACCATCAACGGTATCCTGGCCCAGCGCCTGGTACGCCGGCTGGAACCGACCCACGCCGAGCGCTACGAAGCCTCGCCGGAAGAGATTGAACGCTTCGAGCTGCGCCGCCTGCAGCCGCAGGGGCCGATCCATCTGTTCCGCCCCAAGCCCTCGGCGCTGGCGCCGACCGGCTATCTGGGGCGTACCACCATCATGGAATTCCTGGTGATGAACGATGCGCTGCGGCGTGCGGTGATGCGCCGCGACGGCATGGGCGAGATCGAACGCATCGCCCGCGAAGCCGGCATGCGCACCATGTACGAGGATGGCCTGTCCAAAGCACTGAGCGGGCAGACCACCATCGAGGAAGTGCTGCGCGTGACCGAGGAAAGCTGATGCGCGCAGGATCCCGGGGCTGATATGCCGACTTACCGCTACAAGGCGCTCAATCCGCACGGCGAGATCTTCGACGGTCAGATGGAAGCGGCCAGCGAGGCCGAGCTGGTGGCGCGCCTGCAGGACCAGGGCCATCTGCCGATGGAGACGCAGCTGGCTGATGGCGGCGCGATCGGTGGCAGCAGCTGGCGCAACCTGCTGCGCCAGCGCCCGCTGCAGGGCGCCGCGCTGCTGCAGTTCACCCAGCAGCTGGCAACCCTGCTCGGGGCCGGCCAGCCACTGGATCGTGCGCTGTCGATCCTGCTCGGCCTGCCGGAAGACGAACGCTCGCGCCGCGCGATCACCGATATCCGCGATGTGGTGCGCGGTGGTGCACCGCTGTCGACCGCGCTGGAACGCCAGCACGGCCTGTTCTCGCGCCTGTACGTGAACATGGTGCGTGCCGGCGAAGCCGGCGGCAGCCTGCACGAGACCCTGCAGCGCCTGGCCGACTATCTCGAACGCAGCCGCGCGCTGCAGGGCAAGGTGATCAACGCGCTGGTCTATCCAGCCATCCTGCTGGTGGTGGTGGGCGGTGCGCTGCTGTTCCTGCTCGGCTACGTGGTGCCGCAGTTCGCGCAGATGTACGAAAGCCTGGATGTGGCGCTGCCGTGGTTCACCAACGCGGTGCTGCAGCTGGGTCTGTTCGTGCGCGACTGGTGGGTGCTGCTGCTGGTGGTGCCGGCGGTGCTGGTGCTGTTCCTTGAACGCAAGGCGCGGCAACCGGCCTTCCGGCTGGCGCTGGACGGCTGGTTGCTGCAGCGTCGCGGCATCGGCCGCCTGCTGGGTGAACTGGAAACCGCGCGATTGGCCCGCACGTTGGGCACCCTGCTGCGCAATGGCGTGCCGCTGCTGGGTGCCCTGGGCATTGCCCGCAACGTGCTGGGCAACCGCGCGCTGGCCGTCGATGTGGAAGCCGCCGCAGACGAAGTGAAGAACGGTGCCGGCCTGTCGCTGGCGCTGTCACGCGGCAAGCGTTTCCCTCGCCTGGCGCTGCAGATGATCCAGGTTGGCGAGGAATCCGGCGCCCTCGATACCATGCTGCTGAAGGCCGCCGACACGTTTGAACAGGACAGCGCCCGCCGCATTGATCGTCTGCTGGCGGCAATGGTGCCGGCGATCACCCTGGTGCTGGCCTCGGTGGTGGGCGCGGTGATCGTGGCCGTGCTGGTACCGCTGTACGACCTGACCAATGCCATCGGTTGACGATGGATCCCTACGCAACCCCGAAACTCCGCAACTGAAAGGACCGACCATGATTGCTTCCCGTCGACCGATCCGCCTTTCCTTCACCGCCGCGCGCAACCAGTCGGGCATGAGCCTGCTGGAAATCATCATCGTCATCGTACTGATCGGCGCGGTGCTGACCCTGGTGGCCAGCCGCGTTCTGGGCGGTGCCGACCGCGGCAAGGCCAACATCGCCAAGGCGCAGGTGCAGACCGTCGCCTCCAAGATCGACAACTATCAGATCGACACCGGCAAGCTGCCGGGTTCGCTGAACGACCTGGTGACCGCACCGGCCGGTGTCGGCGGCTGGCTGGGCCCGTATGCCAAGCCGGCCGATCTGAACGACCCGTGGGGCCACGCGCTGGAATACCGCGCGCCGGGCGAGGGGCAGCCGTACGAGCTGGTCAGCCTGGGCAAGGACGGCAAGGCCGGCGGCAGCAGCGTCGATGCCGACATCCGTTACCAGCCGTAAACCTGCATGACCCATTTCCTGCCGCGCCGGCTGCCACGCCCGCGCCTGCACGGCAGGCGTGCGGCGGGCCTGTCGCTGCTGGAAATGCTGCTGGTGATCGCGCTGATCGCTGCGATCGGCCTGATCACTGCTGCAGGGCTGTCGCGCGGGTTCGCCGGCATGCAGCTGCGCAGCGCCGGCAAGGACATCGCCAACCAGCTGCGCATGGTGCGCGCGCAGGCGATCGCCCGTGGCGAGCCGCAGCGTTTTGTCATCGAGCCGGCAAAGCGGCGCTGGGAAGGCGCCAACCAGCGCCACGGTGACGTGCCGGCACAGCTGCAGGTGCAGTTCGAAGGCGCCGCGCAGCTGGCCACCGCGCCGGGGCAGGGCGTGATCGAGTTTCACCCCGATGGCGGCTCCAGCGGTGGCCGCATCCGGTTGCAGCGTGACGACGCCGAATGGCGCATCGATGTTGGCTGGTTGACCGGCGAGGTCCGCTCCGGCCCCTGGCGGTCGCAATGAAGCGGCGCGCCCGCGGCTTCACCCTGCTGGAAGTGATCATCGCCTTCGCCCTGCTCGGGTTGGCGCTGACCCTGCTGCTGGGAAGTCTCTCAGGTGGCGCGAAACAGGTGCGCGAGGCCGAGCTGCGCACGCGTGCGGTGCTGCATGCGCAGTCGCTGCTGGCCGAGGCCGGGGTTGCCTCGCCACTGCAGGTCGGCAGTCAGCAGGGTGACTGGGAACAAGGCCGCTACCACTGGCAGCTGCAGGTGCAGCCGTGGGTGGAGCCACGCGCCGGCAACGTGGCGCAGGCGCAATCTCAATCACCGGGTGCCCCCTGGTTGGCCGAGCTGCAGCTGCAGGTGCGGTGGGGCGACAGTGAGCGTGAGCAGCTGCGCTGGCGCAGCCTGCGCCTGTTGCCGCCGGACCTGGAGAGCGCGCGATGAAACGCCGCGCCGCGGGTTTCACTCTGGTTGAAGTGATGCTGGCCACGGTGCTGCTGGCCGGTGGCCTGGCGTTGGCGTTCGCCAGCGTTCGCTCGGCGATGGCGGTCAGCCAGCGCGGCGAGCAGATCGCTGCCGAGAGTGAACGCATGCGCGCAGTGGAGGCGTTGCTGCGTCGGCAGTTGGCAGGCGCGCTACGTACGCCGCTCGAAGCGCCTGATCCCACCCGCGAGCCGATCTTCTTCCAGGGTGAAGAGAATCGCATGCTGTTCGCCGCGGATCTGCCGGGTTATCTCGGTCGGGGAGGATCGTACCTGCATGCACTGCAGGTTGATGGCCGCAATGGTCAGCAACGTCTGTTGCTGGATCTGGTGCTGCTGCAGGAAGGCGAGCGCATCGCGGAGAATCCACCACGTCCGCCGGAAGTGCTGGTGGAGAACCTGAAGTCGGTGCAGCTGCGCTATCGCGGCATCGATGCCAGCACCGGCCAGGTGACCGACTGGATGCCGCGTTGGGACGATACCCGTCGCCTGCCGATGCTGGTGGAGATCCAGATCGTGCCAGCCAAGGGCGCGCCCTGGCCCACGCTGGTGGTGGCGCCGCGCGCCGGTGGCAGCGGAGGTGCACGGTGATCCGGACACGTGGCGCGGCACTGGTGCTGGTGCTGTGGCTGATCGCGTTGATGACCGCACTGGTCGGCGCCTTCGCGCTGAGTGCGCGTGTCGAGCACCTGCAGCAGCGGGTGCTGGATGACGATGCGCGTGGCCAGGAGCGTGCACGGGCGGGTCTGGAGTACGCATTGACGCGGCTGTCCGCCGATCCGCAGCGGGCGCCCTGGCGCGCCGATGGCCGTACCTATCGATGGCAGTTCGATGACGCCAGCATCGAGATCAAGGTGCTGGACGAGAACGGCAAGATCAACCTGAACCTGGCCGACGTGACCCTGTTGACCGCCTTCCTCAAGGCGCTGGGCGAAGACGAAGGGGCAGCGCGGCAGTTGGCCGGTGCCATCGTCGACTGGCGTGACGAGGACAGCCTGCTGCAGCCGGGAGGGGGCGCCGAGGCGCCTGACTACGCGGCGGCCGGGTTGCCGTACGGCCCGCGCAACAAGCGTTTCGAGACCCTTGGCGAGCTGCAGCGGGTGCTCGGCATGCGTGGGCCGCTGTATCAGAAGATGCTGCCGCACCTTACCCTGTACAGCCGCCAGGCGCGGCCGGATCCGCAGTTCGCCAGTGCCGTGGTGTTGACCGCATTGGGCCTGGACGCCGATACCGTGCTGGCCCAGCGTGCCCAGCAGGAGCGTGATGCCGATTCCGCTGCCGGTGCGTCAACCCTTGCCAGCAGCAGTGGCACCTATAGTATCGAGTCCCGTGTCACCGACGGCAGTGGACGCCGGTCGGTGTTGCAGGCGGTGGTACGCAATGGCTCGGGCGGGGTTCCCGGGCGGTCCTACACAGTGCTTCGCTGGGAGCAGGGAATGACAGCAAGATGACGGCTTGGCAGGACAGTCTGCGGCAGGTGCAGGGCCGGATCGGCCCCGGCGTCGGCCGTTTCCTGCGCTGGTGGCGGCAATCGCTGCTGGCCTGGGTGCCGGCTCGTTGGCAATGGGCGCTGGGCTGGGCACAGGCACGCCTGCTGCTGCAGTGCGAGGGCGAGCAGTTGCAGGTCTGGCGTGAGGCGGGCGAGCGTCGCGAGCCGGTGGCGCGCCTGCCGTGGCCGCTGTCGCCGGTTGAACTGGACCGGGTGCTGGAGGCGCGGCTGCGCAGCCTGCCGCGGGTGTGGCTGCTGCCGGCCAGCGATGTACTGCGTCGTCAGCTGCGGTTGCCTGCGGCGGCGGCCGACCGCCTGCGCGCGGTGGTCGGCTTCGAGATCGATCGGCAGACGCCGTTCGAATCCAGCCAGGTCAGTTATGACGTGCGTGAATTCGGTGTGGCCGGCGAAGGCCAGCTGCAGGTCGAACTGGTGGCCTGGCCTCTGCGCCAGCTGGAGGCCTGGCGCAACGACGTGGGCCAATGGGCCGACGCGCTGGCCGGTGTCGATGCGATTGATGCACAGGGCACCACGCTGCAGGTGAACCTGCTGCCGCCCGCACAGCGCCAGGTGCGGACCGATCCGATGCGGCGCTGGAACCTGCTGCTGGCGGTGGCCGCGGTGGTGATGCTGGTGCTGGCCGGCCTGCAGCTGCTCGACAACCGTCGCGCGGCGGCCGAAGAACTGCGCGCGCAGGTGGAGCGCAGTGCGCGCAGTGCACGCGGCGTGGCCAGCGAACGAGCGCAGCTGCAGGCGCTGATCGACGGTGCGGCGTTCCTGGAAAAGCAGCGCAGCCAGCGCGCAGGTACGGTGGAGATCTGGACCGAACTGACCCGCCGCCTGCCGGAAGGTACCTATCTGGAAAAGCTGGCCATCGAGAGCAACAACCTGCAGTTGATCGGGCTCAGCCGCGAGGCGTCGCAGCTGGTACAGCTGCTGCAGGACGCGCCGCAGTGGCGCAAGGTCAATCTGACCGGTGTGCTGCAGGCCGATGGTGCCGCCAGTGGCCGCGACCGCTTCACCATGACCGCTGAGCTGCAGCCGGTGCCGGCAGCGGCCCCGACCCGGGAGGCGGCCGATGCCGATGCCAAGCGCACGCCGTGACCGCTGGCTGGCGTTGGCGCTGCTGCTGGCAGTGCTGGGCCTGGCCTACCTGCTGCTGGTGCACCCCTGGTTCACCCAGCCGCTGCGCGAGATCGATGCCGATGTCGCGGCGCTGCGCGAGCGAGAGTCGCGCGTACAGTCGCAGCTGCAACAGCAGCCGCAGATCGAACAGCGCCTGCGAGCCACACGCGAAGCCCTGCAGCAACGGCCGGGATTCCTGCGCGAGGCCACCGCCGAAGCAGCCGCCGCCGCACTGGGCGCCAAGCTGCAGGATGCGGTGGCGATGGCCAGCCCGGGCAACCGCAGCTGCACCATCAGCAACCGCACGCCGCTCACCGACAACCGGCGCGACGCCGAGTTCGTGCGCGTTGCCATGCAGGTACGTCTGCGCTGTGGCGTGGCCGAACTGGCCACCGTGCTGCACAGCCTGGAAACCGGCAGCCCGCGTTTGTTCGTCGACAACCTCAACCTGATCGCACAGCGCTTCCAGCAGTCGCCGAATGAATCCGGGCTCGGCCTGGACGTGTCGTTCGAACTGGCCGGTTACCTGCTGCCCGGTGCCGCTGCCGATGGCGCTGCGCCGGCACCTGCCGCCGAGCCGGGCGCGGCGGCGCCGCCGCCATCGACCGCACCAACACCCGCACCGGCTGCGCCGGAAGAAGGGCAGGAGGTGGCCGATGAAGCTTGAGCAGATCAGCCTGCGTACCGGCTTCCTGCTGGCTCTGGCCGGCTGGGCGGCGGCGGTCTGGCTGGCCACCGGCTTTGGCCTGGGCAGTCGGTTGCCGGGTGCCGACAGCGATGCCGATGCGGCGCCCTCGCTGCCGGCCCTGCCGCCACTGGCTGCCGAGCGCATGGCCAGCGCCGACAGTTACAGCGCCATCGGCGAACGACCGCTGTTCGCCGAGGACCGCAGGCCGAAGCCCTACCTGCTCGGGGGCAGCGAGCCCGCCGCCAGCGCCGCGCTGCGCCTGACCGGCGTGCTGCTGACCGGCGACTTCGGCATGGCCACCTTCACCACCGAACAGAACCGTTCGCTGCGCCTGCGCCTCAATGGCGACGCCGTGGATGGCTGGCAGCTGGTGGGGCTGGCGCCACGCCAGGCCACGGTGATCGGCCCCGGTGGCAACCAGGTGCTGGAACTGGCCGTATTCAATGGGCAGGGCGGCGAGCCGCCGACCGTGCTGCGCGGCGCCAACGGTGCGCCGCCGGCAGGTGCCATCGTTGTGCCGCCCCCGGCAGGCGCTCCGCCGGCACCGCCGGCGGCGGCTGCAACCCCATCGCCGTCGCCTGCTGGCAGTGCGCCAGCGCCTTCGGCTGCGGCGGCCGCCACACCGCCTGCCAACAACAACGGCCCCAGCGAAGCGCAGATGCAGGCCATCCGCGAACGCATCCAGGCCCGTCGCCGCCAGCTGCAGCAACAACAGCAGCAACAACCGTCGCCGCCCCCGGGCGATGGCACCAACCGATAGAGTGAATGCATGAGCCTGCGTTTTCTTCCCTGGTCCTTTGCCCTCGCGCTGCTGGTCGGCTGCAGCACCGTGTCCGCGCCGCATGTGCAGCGCAAGGGCAACCTGACATCCACCACCGATGCCGGACAGGCAGCGGAGGTGGCCGCCGATGCCGCCCGCGACGCACAAGGTGCGCCACAGGCGGTGATCCGTCGTGGCACCGGCACCATGATCAACCGCGAGGCAGCCCGCTCGCCGGCACCGGCACTGCATGGCGCCAGTACCGGTGAAGCGACCTTCAACTTCGAAGGCGAGTCGGTGCACGCGGTGGTCAAGGCGATTCTCGGTGACATGCTGGGCCAGAACTACGTGATCGCCCCGGGGGTGCAGGGTACGGTCACGCTGGCAACGCCCAAGCCGGTGTCGCCGGCGCAGGCGTTGAACCTGTTGGAAATGGTGCTGGGCTGGAACAACGCACGCATGGTCTACAGCGGTGGCCGCTACAACATCGTCGCCGCCGACCAGGCGCTGGCCGGCACGGTTGCGCCGAGCACTGCGCCGGCCGCCAGCGCGCGCGGTTTCGAAGTACGTGTGATCCCGCTGCAGTTCATCTCCGCCACCGAGATGAAGAAGGTGCTGGAGCCGTATGCGCGGCCCAACGCCATCGTCAACGTCGACAGTGGCCGCAACGTGATCACCCTGGGCGGTACCCGCGCCGAGCTGGAAAACTACATGCGCACCGTCGAGATCTTCGACGTTGACTGGCTGTCGGGCATGTCGGTGGGCGTGTTCCCGATCCAGTCCGGCAAGGCCGAGCAGGTCGCCGCCGACCTGGAGAAAGTATTCGGCGAGGAGAGCAAGACGCCAAGCGCCGGCATGTTCCGCTTCCTGCCGTTGGAAAACGCCAATGCGGTGCTGGTGATCACCCCGCAGGTGCGCTACCTGGACCAGATCCAGCAGTGGCTGGACCGCATTGATACGGCCGGTGGTAGTGCCCGCCTGTTCTCCTACGAACTGCGCTACATCAAGGCGCGCGACCTGGCCGAGCGCCTCAGTGAAGCGTTCGCCAGCAGCGGCAACCGCGGTGGCTCCAGCCCTGCATCGCTGGCGCCGGGCGCGATGCCATCGCAGCTGGGCAGCGATGGCGACCGTGGCATGGACAGCAACAACAGCAGCAGCTTCGGTTCGACCCCGGGCAGCAGCGCCAGTGGTGGCGGCAATGGCAGCATGAACCTGCCGCAGCGCCAGTCCGGCAACGTCAGTGTCAGCCTTGAAGTGGAAGGCGACCGCGTGGGCGTGTCGGCGGTGGAGGAAACCAACACCCTGCTGGTGCGTTCGACCCCGCAGGCCTGGCGCTCGATCCGCGAAGTGATCGAGAAGCTGGACGTGATGCCGCTGCAGGTACATATCGAAGCGCAGGTGGCCGAAGTTTCGCTGGATGGCGACCTGAAGTACGGCGTGAACTGGTTCTTCGACAATGCCGTGGCCGGGCGTGCGCTGACGGGAGCATTGGGCGGCGTGACCCTGCCGGCAGCAGCGGGTGGCTCCTGGAGCAGCTTCGCCGGTGCCGCGACCGGTGGCGAAGGCCTGGGCTGGGCGTTCACCGGCCACAACGGCGCAGCGGTGGTGAGCGCGCTGGACAAGGTCACCGATGTGCGCCTGCTGCAGACCCCTTCGGTGTTCGTGCGCAACAATGCCGAGGCCACGCTCAACGTGGGCGACAAGGTGCCGATCAACACGACTACGGTGAACACCGGCATCGGCACCAGCAGCTACAGCTCGGTGCAGTACATCGACACCGGCGTGATCCTGAAGGTGCGCCCGCGCGTGACGCGCGACGGCACGGTGTTCCTCGACATCGTGCAGGAAGTGAGCAGCGCCTCGAACGTGCCCGACAACTGTAATCCGACCGAGCGCAACTGCAACCCGCGGATTTCCACCAAGAAGCTGTCGACCGAAGCGGCGGTGCAGAGCGGCGACACCATCATGCTGGCCGGCCTGATCACCGATTCGGGCACCGATGGCAGCAGCGGCATTCCCGGGTTGAGCCGGATTCCGGTGGTGGGCGCGCTGTTCGGGCAGAAGAGCCGCACCAGCCGCCGTTCCGAAGTGATCGTGCTGCTGACCCCGAGCATCGTGCGCAACAGCCAGGAAGCGCGCAATCTGACCGACGAGTACAGCCAGCGCTTCCGCGCGATGGAGCCGCTGAACCAGCCGCGCGCAAAAAAGTAAGGGGTTTTCGGCCGGGCTGCGCCCGGCACCCGCAGAGGCCAGAGCCGGAGCCAGAGCAACGGCAACAGCGGGTTTACTGAGGGATGGCGGGGCACTGTGGGTTTGCGGGGACGCCGTAAATACGTCCATGTAGGCTTGGTCGCCGCATCCATGCGGCTCACACCCCGCAAACCCACAGTGCCCCGCCTTCGACAGTTTCCTGCTGCTGTTGGTAGGTGTCGACCTTGGTCGACACGATCCACGCCATGCGTGGATGACTCTCCATCGAAATCGAATATTTCGATATATGTGAGATCTGAGCCGAGCATGGCTCGGCTCTACAGAAGAGCAGGCAGGTCGCGGAAATCTGTCGAAGGCGGGGTGGGTCCGG
>NZ_JAOCLC010000071.1:0-24496 GCF_029845105.1 Stenotrophomonas sp. GD03654
GCGGTGCGATAACGGCGCATGCTGCCCCCGGAGATCGACGATGTCCGCCACGCCGCAGTCCGCTCCTGCTCCCGTTCGCGCCTCCCGGCACCCCCTTGTCACCGTGCTGTCGCTGCTGCTGGTCGTGCTCGGCCTGGTCATCGGCGGGCTCGGTGCGTGGCTGCTCAGCCTTGGCGGCTCGGCGTACTACGCCATCGCCGGGCTCGGCCTGCTGGCCAGCGGAATCCTGTTGTTCGGCAACCGCCGCAGCGGTGTATTGCTGTATGCGCTGGTGTTCACCGGTACGCTGCTGTGGACCTGGTGGGAGTCGGGCAGCGACTACTGGCGCTGGGTGCCGCGGCTGGGCCTGGTGACCGCGCTGGGCATCGCGCTGGCCTTGCTGGCGCCCACTCTGCACGAGCCGGTCTCCAAGCGCTTGTCGCGCAGCGTGGCGGGCGTGCTGATGCTGGTGTTCGTGGCCGCCTTCGGCCTGGCTTTCGCGCCGCATGGTGAAGTGGATGGGCATCAGCCGTTCCCGGAAGGCGCGATCAGCGCCGGACTGGAACCTACGCGCGATACCACGGGCCTGCAGCCGGCTGACCAGCCCGCCGAGGGCGACTGGCCGGCGTGGGGCCGCAGCAATGTGGGTACCCGCTATTCGCCGCTGCAGCAGATCACCCCGGCCAATGTGGCCACGCTGCAGCCGGCCTGGCAGTTCCGTACCGGCGATATGCCGAAGAAGCGCTGGGGCGCCGAAACCACGCCGCTGAAGATCGGCGACCGCCTGTACCTGTGCACCGCACGCAACCGCCTGATCGCGCTTGATGCTGCCAGCGGCAAGGAACTGTGGCGGTTCGATCCAAAGGTAAAGGATGCTTCGATTCCCTATACCGCTGCCTGTCGTGGTGTGAGCTATTACGAGCAGCCCAGCATGCCGACCCTTGCCGACGCGGCACTGGCCGATGTCGCCGCTGATCTGGCGCTGCCGGAACCGCCGCCCAGCGTCACCCGCAGCGCTGCGCCGGGCAGTCGTCCAACGTGCTGGGCGCGCATCATTGAAGGCACGCTGGACGGTCGCATCATCGCGGTGGACGCGGACAGCGGCCGTCCCTGCGCCAACTTCGGCAACAACGGCCAGGTCGACATCACCCTGGGCATGGGCGAGGTGCCACCGGGTTACGTGTCGATCAACTCGCCGCCGGCCATCGTGCGCGGCGTGATCGTGACCGGTCATCAGGTGCTGGACGGGCAGCGCCGCGATGCGCCCTCAGGCGTGATCCAGGCCTACGACGCGATCACCGGCAAGCTGCGCTGGGCGTGGGACATGGACCAGCCCGAGCGCAGCGGTCTGCCACCGCGCGAGCAGACCTACACGCGGGGCACGCCCAACATGTGGACCACGGCCACCGGTGATGAGGCGCTGGGCCTGGTCTACCTGCCGCTGGGCAATGCCGCGGGCGATTACTGGAGTGGCTCGCGCACGGAGAACCAGAACCGCTACGCGACATCGCTGGTGGCGATCGACGTGGCCACCGGCAAGCCGGTCTGGCATTTCCAGGCAGTGCGCAAGGATGTGTGGGACTACGACCTGGGGTCGCAGGCCAGCCTGATCGACTACCCGACGGCGGCGGGCAAGGTGCCGGCGATCCTGCTGCCGACCAAGCAGGGCGACATGTACATCCTTGATCGCCGCAACGGCCAGCTCCTGACCGCCGCCGAAGAGCGCAAGGTACCGGTCGGCGGCGTCGAACCCGAGCAGCGTTCTCCCACCCAGCTGTTCTCGCTGTACCACACGCTGCGTCGCGAATATGACCTGACCGAGCGTGACATGTGGGGCATCACCCCGATCGACCAGCTGGTCTGCCGCATCCAGTTCCGCAAGGCGTACTACGAAGGGTTCTACACGCCGCCGAGCAGCGAGCGCCATTCCATCGAGTACCCCGGCTACAACGGTGGCTCGGACTGGGGCAGCGTGTCCATCGATACGCGCCGCGGCGTGATCGTGGCCAACTACAACGACATGCCCAACTACAACCGGCTGGTGCCACGTGCCGAGGCTGACCGGCTGGGCTGGCTGCCACGCGAGAAGATCCGGTTCGACAAGGGCGGTGCCGAAGGCGCGGGCGACCCGCAGGTGGGCACGCCGTATGGCATCCAGGTCAACGCCGGTTGGCGGCTGCCGTTCACCGGCCTGCTGTGCAAGCAGCCGCCCTATGGCGGCATCCGTGCCATCGATCTGCGCACCGGCAAGTTGCTGTGGGACCGTCCGTTCGGCAGTGCGCGCGGCAACGGACCGTTCGGCATCCGCTCCGGCCTGCCGATCGAGATCGGCACGCCGAACAACGGCGGTTCGGTGGTGACCGCCAGCGGCCTGATCTTCATCGCCGCCGCCACCGATGACCTGCTGCGTGCCATCGATCTGAAGACCGGCAAGGAACTGTGGCATGCCAAGCTGCCCGCGGGCGGCCAGGCCAATCCGATGGTGTACGAGCAGGGCGGGCGCCAGTACGTGGTGATCATGGCTGGCGGCCATCATTTCATGGAAACCCCGAACGGCGATTACGTGATGGCGTTTGCGTTGCCGAGGTAACCGCAATGGGGGCGGTGGGCCGCCTCCATTGCACGACACGGGATTACACCGTGACCACCACCTTGCCGATCTGCTCGTTCGATTCCAGGTAACGGTGTGCTTCCTGGATCTGCGCAAACGGGAACACCTTGGCAATTTTCGGCGCCAGCGTGCCCTTGTCCAGGCCATCGACGATGAATGCCTTGGCACGGGCCAACGCGGCATCGTCGGAGACGATTTCCGAGTACAGATAGCCCTTCAGCGTCAGCGACTTGCCCAGCACATTGAACAACGGGAACGGCGTGGGTTCGCTGCTCAGCGCGCCGTATTCCAGCAGGATGCCGCCACGTGCCATCGCTTCGGTCAGTGGCACGAACTGCGGGCCACCGATCGGATCGAACACCACGCGGGCGCCGGCGCCACGGGTGATGCGCGCCACTTCGGCCACCAGATCCTGCTCCTGGGTGGCGATGACGTGGGCGGCACCGGCATCGAGCAGGGCCTGGCGCTTGCCCGGGCCGCGGGTGACCGCGATCGGCGTGGCGCCCACCGCATTGGCGATCTGGATCGCGGCCAGGCCAACGCTGCTGCTGGCAGCGGTGATGATGACGAAATCCCCGGCGGACAGGTGCGCCTGCTCCAGCAGCGCGCCCCAGGCGGTGACGTACTGCATCCACACCGCAGCAGCCGTTTCAAAGTCCAGCGCCTGCGGGTGCTTGACCGCCAGTCGAGCCGGCACATTGGCCAGCTCGCCGTAGGTGCCCCAGCGCGCGATGTCCAGCGGCGGTACCACGCTGACCGCATCGCCTGCTGCGAAGCCGCTCACCGCACTGCCGACCGCTTCGACAATGCCGGCCGCTTCGTAGCCCAGCCGGCTGGGGAACTGCGCTTCCTGCAGATAGGCGCCGTTGCGGAACATCACCTCGGCGCGGTTCAGGCCGATCGCCCTCACCCGGATCTGGACTTCGTCAGGGGCGGGGGCGGGAACGTCGATATCGTCGATGCGCAGCACATCGGCGGTGCCATATTCGTGGATGCGGACAACCTGGCTCATGGGGGACTCCGAGGAAGGGCCGACGAGGGCGCCGGCGAAAGGGTGAGCGCTACTGTGCGCGTAGTCTGCAACCAGAATAAGGGGTAATCTGGTGTTTCATTGGAAAACATTTGTTTGCAATGGACCTGATCGTTCCCCTGCGGACCTTCGCCAAGGTGGCCGAGGTCGGCTCCTTCGCCGCCGCCGCAGACGCGTTGGATCTCTCGCCGCAGCTGGTCGGCAAGCACATCCAGGCGCTGGAGCAGCATCTGGGCGTGCGCCTGCTCAACCGCACCACGCGAAAGCAGAGCCTGACCGACTTCGGCCAGGCCTACCTGGCGCGGGCGCGGGTGATCCTGGAGGAAGTGGAGGGCGCCGAGGAATTGGCGGAAGTGGCGCGTGGACGGCCGATGGGGCGCCTGCGCATCAGCGCGCCGGTCACCTTCGGCGTGCACGCGCTCGGCCCGGCGGTGGTGGCTTACATGCAGCAGTACCCGGATGTGCAGGTCGATCTGAACCTGTCCAACAGCCTGGTGGACATCGTCGAGGACGGCTACGACCTGGTGTTCCGTACCGGTGACCTGGCCGACAGCGGGCTGGTGGCACGGCGGCTGGGGCCGTATCCGCTGGTCCTGTGTGCCTCGCCGGACTATCTGGCTTCGCGCCCGGCCATCACCCATCCCAATGATCTGAGCCGGCACGAGTGCCTGGGCTTCGCGCATTCGATCATCCGCACGCGCTGGAGTTTCCGCGATGCCGATGGCAGCGTGCTTACCGTCCCGGTGTCCAGCCGCTTCATGGTCAACCAGGCCGAGCCGCTGCTGACAGCGGCCGTGGGTGGTCTGGGCTTGATCCTGCAGCCCTACGAAATGCTTGCCGCTGCGCTGGCACGTGGTGAACTGGTGGAAGTGCTGCCGGACCATGTGCCGGTATCGACCTGGATCAACCTGGTGTATCCGCGCGACCGCCAGCTGACCCCCAAGCTGCGCAGCTTCCTGGACTTCTGCGTGGCGCGTTTCACTGAGCAGTCGATGGCACGGCGATAGCGTGGCATCGATCAGTATTCCCGTGTTCCCATGCGAAGGACTCGCCCCGTGATCTCTCTCCCGTTGCCGCAGCATGCCACCCGCTTCCTGCTGCTGGCGTCCTTTTCCAGCGCCAGCGTGCTTGCGCAGCAGACACCTGCGCAGGCGTTGGCCGAGTGGGAGGTGCAAGGGCGCACGGATGGCCTGGCGCGACCTGATATCGAATGCCAGGATTTCCTGCAGGCGATGGGCCGGAAGCCTCCGGGACTGCAGTATGTAGGTTGCAGCCAGGATGACGCGTCCTACATCAAACCCATGGAAGCCCACTATCGTGTTTCAGGTGCCCAGGCGGCGCAGGTGGAAGCCTATCTGCGCGAGACATTTGGCATGCCTGCATTGCGCTACGTCTGTTGCGGCTGGAGCAATGGCGCGCCGTACTACTGGCGTGACGGCCCGGATACGGTGCGGTATCAGATCGGCATGGGGGTGGAGTCGCTGCCGTACGAACGGGACGAATGGCCGCGCATCGAGGCATTCAACGTCACCGTCGAGGTGTTGCGGCAGAGTCCCTAGCGTGGATGCGGCGGGCCGATCCATCGTCTAGGATGCGCCCAGGGATGCCCGCAAAGGAATTGCCATGAAGGCTGTTGGACGCCTGTTTCTCTGCAATGCGTTGGCCTGTTTGATCCTGGTTGCCACATCGGCGTTTCCGGCAGTTGGCGCAGCATCTTCCGAGCGCGAACATCCACGTGCGCAGGATGCCATCGATGACTGGCTTGCGGCCTTCAATGCAGGCAGCCTCGAGGGGTTGCAGGCATTTGCCGACAGATATGCGAAGCAGGAGGGCAGCACTCCCAAGGACTATCTCGAGTTCCGCGAGAGCACCGGCCCGCTGAACGTGCTGGAAACACTCGAGCGCGCGCCCAGCCAGGCGAAGCTGCTGGTAATGGGCCAGCTGAGCGAACGTGCGATGTGGGTGACGGCGGTCATGGACCCGGCTAACCCGTCGCACGTGAAGCTGTTCCAGATCGAGGGCACTGATACGCCGGACAAGTACAAGCCGGAACGGGTTGCTTTGCCCGCGCTGATGGCCGATGCCACAGCAAAACTGGAGGCGCTGCGGGCGCAGGACGCGCTGTCGGGTGCATTGCAGGTGGCACGGAACGGCAAGGTGCTGCTGGACTGGCGCGGTGGCGAGGCCGATCGTACCGCTGGCATTCCAGTGGGCGTGGATACGCAGTTCCGCCTTGCGTCCTCCAACAAGATGTTCACTGCAGTGGCCCTCCTGCAACTGATGCAGGAGGGCAAGCTCAGCCTTGATGACACGATAGGCAAGTTCCTGCCGGACTATCCGAACAGGGTGGTCGCCAACAGCGTGACCGTACGCCATCTGCTGTCACATACCAGCGGTCTGGGTGATTTCTTCGGCGACGATTTCGAGCAGTATTCCGCGTCGTTGAAGACGCTGGATGACTACGTGCAGCGCTTTGCCAAGGATGCGCCGCAGTTCACGCCGGGCAGCCAGGACAGCTACTCCAACTATGGCTTCATCGTATTGGGGCGCATCATCGAAGCGGTTTCGGGGCAGTCGTACTACGCCTATGTGGACGAGCACATCCTGCGCCCGGCGGGCATGACCGGCACCGGCTTCGAGCCGGAAACAGTGAACGTCCCGCAGCGAGCCGTCGCCTACACGAAGAAGGATGGGCAATGGGTCCGTGAAACGAAGTCGCTGCCCTGGCGCGGCATGTCAGCCGGTGGTGGCTACAGCACGGTGGCCGACATGGTGAAATTCGCCGGGGCACTGCAAAGCGGAAAGCTGGTCTCGCCCGCATTGCTGAAGCAGGCCACCACCGCGCAGAACCACAAGGGCTGGTATGGATTCGGCTTCGTGGTGCAGGGCGAGGGCAGGGAACACCAGTATGGCCATGAAGGCGGTGCGCCCGGATCGAACAGTGCCATCGTGGTGATGCCCGCACAGGGCTATGTGATCGTTGGCCTGGCCAATGTCGATCCGGATGCGATCGGCAACGTGGTCAACTACATCGCGCGTAGAGTGCCGCTGTGAACGCGGCAGGTGCCGGTCATTCCGGCACCCGCACCATCTTCGTCATCAAGTGTTCCACCACACCCGCCGGGTCGGCCGTGCGGCCCACATGCGTGCTCGACATCTGCACGACCGAACTGCGCTTGGCGGTGAGGAAGTGGAAGCGGGCGCGCGCAGGCAGCTGTGCGATCGGTCCGGCGCTGGCGTCGCCACGGCAGATGGCTACGATCGCATCGAGCCACGGTTGCAGCGCCTCCTGATCCAACGCCGGCGCGAACGCCTGGAGGCGCGCAGGATCGATCTCGATGGCCGCCTCCAGATGACGCGCGCCAGGACAGGAGACGATCACCCCGACGTTGATGAACTCCTCGCGTTCCACCCGCGGTACCACGCGGATGACCGCATAGTCATACGTGTGCAGCGTGGGCACGGATGGCCTCCTGCACGAACACCGCACGCACTTTCAGGCGGTGCTTGAGATAATCGATGTAACCCTGGCGGTAGGCTTGGGGACTGTCGAATGCCGGCTCATTGACCAGCCAGCTGTCCGGCACGAGGCCGACGATGCGCTCGATCTCGGCATCGGTCAGGCGCGCGGCCAGCTCGGCATCCACCTCGGCGATGCGGCTGGCGAACGACAGCAGCACATGGTCGCGTATCAGCACAAACGGCTTTTCGCAGGCATCCCCGGCGTTGGACCAGTCGTGATGGAAGTACATGGCCGCACCGTGGTCGATCAGGTACAGCTTTCGATGCCACACCATCAGGTTGGGGTTGCGGGTGGTGCGATCGACATTGCTGGTGAACGCATCGAACCAGACGATGCGCGAGGCCAGGTCGGCATCCACCGGCATCGCTGCCGGGTCGTAGTTGATCGCGCCGGGCAGGTAGTCCAGGCCCAGGTTCAGGCCCTCGCTGGCGCGGATCAACTCCTGGATTTCCGGGTCCGGCTCGGTGCGGGCGAACTCGCGGTCCAGCTCGACGAACAGGATTTCCGGAATCGGCAGGCCCAGCGAGCGCGCCATCTCGCCGGCGATCAGCTCGGCGATCAGCGCCTTCGGGCCTTGGCCGGCGCCACGGAACTTCAGCACGGCCATGCCGTCGTCGTCGGTCTCGACCACGGCCGGCAGGGAGCCACCTTCCCGCAAGGGGGTGATGTAGCGGAGGGCATGTACGGTGCGCATGCATGCATTCTAGCGTGGGTGCAGGTGCAACCCTCTGATCGGCGTGGACCGATTTCGGCCTTCACCTGTCCCTTCCGCCTGCGATGGCAGCATCCTGCTACAGGAACCCTTGGGTTCATGAGCGTACTGGCACTCTCGATGCAGAGGCTCCAGGCTGGGTACCTGCTCGGCTGCCAGCGACGCGCACTGCGAAGCGGAAACCTCATCCACGATGTCCTGCAGGCTACGGAGGTGCACCGATGAGCGACGAATTCACTCCCATTCTGCCGACCTTGGACGATGCCAAGGCGGAAGAAATGATCGGCAAGGTTGTACTGGTCGGGGTCACCCGCTATGGCGGCGACGGTCAGGTGAAGGGGCTGGAGCAGTACGCCGGCACGGTGTTGCGCATCAGCGCCGACGAGGGCGTGGTGCTGGCCGACGAGAATGATGGCCACGAGCGCTATCTGCCGCCGATGCTGGACCAGTACCAGCCAGCCGAGCCCGGGGAGTACCGCATGCGCACCAGTGGCATGATCGTGGTCGACCCCGACTATCTGGCCACCTGGGACCTGCACGCGCAGCAGTAGTGCCAGTCCAGGCCTGGCAGGTGCCGGCAGTTCCCCGGCACCTCCCTGGGACGCACTTTGCCCCATCCGGCCACTAGCCCTTCCGGCCCATTCACGACAACCCCTGCGGTGCTAGATTCGGGTCCATGCCCGATGCCGGGTACTCATTCACACTCAGGGGATAAGGATGCTGATCCGTCGAACCTCTCTGGCGGCGGCTGTTGCCGTTGCCACCGTCGGCCTGCTGGCCGCTGGACCGGCTTTCGCTGATTACGCGAAGCCGCCGGAACACCTGCTCAAGGTGCTGAAGGCGCCGCCGCCGCCGGCGCCGAACGTGGCCCCGGGTGGCCACCGCTTGCTGCTGACCACTGCGCAGACCTACCCGTCGATCAGCCGCGTTGCCCAGCCGTACCTGAAGCTGGCGGGTGTGCGCCTGGAGCCGAAGAACCGCAGCCGCCATGACACCCCAGGCGGCTACGGCATTCCGGCCTGCGTGGCCGACTTCACCCTGGTCGACATCGGCAGTGGCAAGGAGACCAAGGTCAACCTGCCGCAGGGCTGCGCCACCGGTGCGCTGTGGTCGGCCGATGGCAGCCACTTCGCCTTCCAGAATGCGGTCGATACCAGCGTGCAGCTGTGGGTGGGCGATGCGGCCACCGGGCAGGTGAAGCAGATTCCGAACGTGCAGTTGAACCCGATCTTTGGCAACACCGTGCAGTGGCTGGGCGGCAGCCAGAACCTGCTGGTGAAACTGGTGCCAGCCAACCAGGGCCCGGCGCCGTCCAATGGCGGTGTGCCGACTGGTCCGGACGCGCAGGAGTCGCTGGGCAGCAGCGGCGAGAGCAGCACCTACGAAGCCCGCGACACGCTGACCAGCGCGCATGACGAGAAGCTGTTCGCTTATTACGGCGCCTCGCAGCTGGCCGTGGTCGATACTGCCGCCGGCAGCGTGCGTCCGGTGGGACAGCCGGCGTTGTTCAACGACGTCAGCGCTGCACCCGATGGCGTGCATGTACTGACCGAGTCGATCAAAGCACCGTATTCGCATGCGGTGACCTACCAGCGCTTCGCCAACGACGTGGCCGTGCTGGACATCAGCAATGGCCGCAGCACGCCGATCGCCAGCCTGCCGCTGGCCGACCGCGTGCCGGTGCACGGCGTACCGGAAGGCCCGCGCGGTTTCGACTGGCGTGCCACCGATCCGGCCACCCTGGTCTATGCCGAAGCGCTGGACAAGGGCGACTGGAAGGTGAGCGTGCCGCATCGTGATCGCGTGCTGATGCTGAAGGCGCCGTTCAACGGCAAGCCGACCGAAATCACCCGCACCGCGCAGCGCTTCGAAGGCTTCGCGTGGACCGCCGATCCGGCCGTGGCGTTCCAGTTCGAGAACGACGAGAACCGCCACTGGATGCAGACCCGCATCGTCGATGTGGACCAACCGAAGAAGGAAGGGCGCCTGCTGTGGGACATGTCCAGCGATGAGCTGTACGCCAACCCCGGCAACCTGGTGTTCACCCGCCTTCCCAATGGCGCGCAGGTCGTGCGCCGTGAGGGTGACCATGTGTTCCTCAGTGGCCGTGGCGCCTCGCCGCAGGGCGACCGTCCGTTCCTGGACCGCCTGGATCTGGGCACGCTGAAGAGCGAGCGCCTGTTCCGCAGCAGTGCAGACGCCTACGAACAGTTCCTCGGCTTCAGCAACACGCCGGGCCGCTACCTGACCTGGCACCAGTCGGTGATCGATCCGCCGAATGCCTTCATCCGTCAGCAGGGCGAAGCAGTAGCTGACGCGAAGATCGGCGAGGCGCAGTTCGCGTCCACCGCGACCGCGCTGACGAAGCTGGTTGACCCGACCCCGGAAGTGCGCCAGATCAAGAAGCAGCTGGTGACCTACAAGCGTGCCGACGGCGTGGACCTGTCGTTCACCCTGTACACGCCGCCGGGCTACAAGGAGGGCCAGCGTGTGCCGGCGATCCTGTATGCGTACCCGGCCGACTTCGCCAACGCCGCGCAGGCCGGCCAGGTGTCCGGTTCGCAGCAGACTTTCACCCGTCTGCAGCCGTACCGCCTGATGCTGCTGGCCGGCTACGCGATCATCGACAACGCCTCGTTCCCGATCGTGGGTGACCCGAAGAACGCCTACGACACCTATCTGGAGCAACTGGAAGCCGACGCCAAGGCGGCGGTGGACAAGGCGGTGGACATGGGTGTGGTCGACCGCAACCGCATCGGCGTGACCGGTCACAGCCACGGTGGCCTGATGACCGCCAACCTGATCGCGCACACGAAGCTGTTCAAGGCCGGCGTGGCGACCAGCGGTTCGTACAACAAGACCTTCACCCCGTTCGGCTTCCAGAACGAGCGTCGCTCGGTGTGGCAGGCGCAGGATGTGTACCTGAAGGCGTCGCCGTTCTTCTATGCCGACAAGATCAAGCTGCCGCTGCTGCTGGTCCACGGCGAGGACGACGCCAACCCGGGCACCGAGCCATTCCAGTCGCGCAAGCTGTACCAGGCGATCCGCGGTAACGGCGGCACCACCCGCCTGGTGATGCTGCCGAACGAACCGCACTGGTACACCGCGCTGGAATCGAACGAGCAGCTGGTGGCGGAAATGCTGAACTGGTTCGACACCTACGTGAAGAACGCCAAGTAGCGTCGAGCTTGCTCGACTGCTTTGCACAAGGCCGCCTTCGGGCGGCCTTCCTGCATCCTGCGGAGCCGGGCCATGTTCGGCTGCTGTTCGACAGAGATAGGAAAGTCTCATGAAGGCAAGGATGTTGGCGCTGGCCATGTTGTTGATTTCTCCCGTGGCAATGGCGGTCCAGCCACGGATGAGCGTGCACGTGACGTACGAGTGGTCTGGCTGGGGTTCTGTATCTGAGCGCTGGGTCATCCGGCGCGATGCCTATGGGTTGACCACCCGTGTACAGGTGGTTGACGCGCCCAACGTCCAGCCGCGCTTGCCGGTGCTTCTGCCGATCGGTGCGCTGTCAGCGTTCGAGGCCGCGCTGCAGGCAGCACCGTTGACCAGGGACGCCACGGTGGATCTGATCACTTCGCGGCTGGACCGGCCCGCGATACTGAAGCTGGATCCGGAGCTGCGCAGCATGCCGGCGGCCACATGCTCGTTTGCCCAGCAGCAGGCTTGGGCAAGGCAAGCTCTGGCCGGGCAGGGTCTGCAGGAGCGCGTTGCAAAACACTTCAACGGTCTCTGGACCGATGACTATCCCATCATGACCGTGGTCGTATCCCGGCCGGGCCGCCCGGATACCGTCCTGGTCTCCACCTCCCAGTACACGATGATGCTGCCATGGAAGCGCCTGTCGTCGGCGGACTTCGATCAGCAGGATCTGGAAGGTGCTCAGGAAGAGTGGCGTCCGGCGTTGAGCGATGCATTGATGGGGCTGCTACCTGCGGGAGAACCCACACGCGAACGCTTCAAGATCGCTTGGTTTCAGAACCGATTACGCGGCGATCTTGCCTCGGAGGCGCTGCGTTGTGGAACCCAGCGCAATGAAACGGCAGATTGATCATCCGTGGATGCTCTGCAATCAACTGTGGAGACTCGGTAACGACGTGTTACCGGCACATTCGCACGCCGCGCAAATGATCTAGGCTGGACCCGATCGCTCGTTCCAGGTCGGTGCAATGAAAGCCATTCTCCTTGCTGCAACGTTGTCGTTGGCCCTGGTTTCAACGGCATATGCTCAGTCGTTTCCTGCCGAGCTGACCCGATTGGGCATTGTCGCCGGCATGCCTTACGCCAAGGCCAAGCGCCTGCTGGATGCGGCAGGTTGGCAGGCGAGTCAGGCACAGGGCGCCCCCGAGTCACTTGAGGGCTTTCCGGAAGTCGGATGCCAGAAGGGCGGAAAGCAGTGCGCGACAACCTTCGAGAAGGGCGGGCAGCAGGTCGCGGTGCGGCTGGGCACTACCCTGGCAGGGCAGCCGTTCGTGCAGGGCGCTGACTGAGCGTCTGCTGCACTCACGCCAGCGGTAGGCGATCCTGCGCGTGCGACAGCCGGTCATGCAGGTCGCGCACATGCTCGGCCTTGGCATGCACCCGGGAGGTATCACCGAAACTGCGCAGATAGGCACACGCGGCGAAGCCGGCACTCTTTTTTTCGTACTCGGCAATCCAGGCCAGTCGATCCGGATTGTTGGCCTGTTCGGCTGACCAGGCGGCCACCGGCGGGCGGATGCGATAACGCAGTCCGACGCGCCACGGCTTCGGTGTCAGCCGCGCACGGAAGCAGTGCTGCAGTCGGCACATGCGCGCGTACAAGGTGTCGGTGCCCAGTGCCTTGAAGAACGCCTGCAGCTGCTCGTCCTCGGGCGAGAAGGTGGCATGCATCGCCAGCACGCGCAGTCCCGCAGGCGTGCGGTAAGCGCGCAGATGCCAGTCGGGGTGTTGTTCGCTGAAGGTCGCGATCCGCTGCAGCGCCACACCTTCGGCGCCACCGGCGGCGGCCAGCCGCCGCTTGCGCTGCATCAGCATCGCGCCATTCACCAGCACGACGGCCGCCACGCCCAGTACCAGTCCCACCAGCCAGTGCCACAGCAGGGTGCCGACGATGGCACCAGCGAACAGCAGCGCTGCGGCGATGACTGCAGGCATCACGCAGCCAGCCGGCGGCTGCGCATGGTCGATGTCGGCGAACAGCACGTCGGGGCTGTTGAGGCACAGCGCGCCATAGCTGTTGCGGGTAATGACGACGTCGCCGTCGCGCTGCACGATCTGCTCGCGGATCGGCACCCCCTCCACGCCGTAGTTGCTGCGCACTTCGCGGCGCGGCAGCGCCTGTCCGGCGAGGATGGCATTGAGCGCTTCGTTGGCGCGGCGGTCGGCATGCACCTGCGCCTCGGCAGGGCCCTCGTCGGACCAGCCGAAGCGGCGCACCACCACCGGCCGGCCACGGAAACGGGCCTGCAGGCGGGCTTCGGCCCAGTAGGCGGGAACGATCATCATCGCAGGGTGCTCCATCTTCCGTGGCAGGTGCCGAAGCGAGTCTGGCACAGCGCCGGGGCGCCCGCATCCGCCTGCTGCGGTGGGCCGGGCGGAGTGATAGATTGCGCGCTTCGCATGCACTCCACCAAGGACGGAGCGATGTCCATGATTCTGCGCGGCCTGTTGGCCCTGGCCTGTGCCGGGGCGGCAGGCGTGGCCACGGCAGCGGTTCCGGCCGGGCCACAGATCGTCACCGAGGATGTCAGTCGTTTCTACGCGCTTTATGACAGCGCTGGCAGTAAACCCAGCGTTGCGCAGTTGCGGGGATACATGGCCGAGGGTTCGACGGGCCTGGCCGAGCTGGCGAAGGCACGCCGGGTCACCCCCGAGCGCATTGCCGAGTCCATCGCCAACCAGCCGGAACTGTATGCGCAGGGACGACGCTGCCTGGCCGAACTGCCGGCGGTGAAACAACGCCTGACGCAGGTGTTTTCCAACCTGCAGGCCATCTACCCGCAGGCCGCGTTTCCGCCGGTGACCATCGCGGTCGGCCGTGGCCGTCCGGTCGGGCTGACCTCGAAAAGCGGCGTGATCATCGGCCTGGAAGCGCTGTGCGCAGCCGATTTCATGAATCCCAATGTGCAGGATCGCTTCGTCCACGTGATCGCGCACGAGTACGTGCATATCCAGCAGACCGGCCTGACCGACTTCGAGCCGGGCGACCCGCATGCGACGGTGCTGCGTGTATCGCTGGGCGAGGGCATCGCCGAGTTCATCGCCGAGCTGATCTCCGGCAACGTCGGCAACGGTCGCCACGCGGCCTGGACCCGTGGCCGGGAAGTGCATATCGAAAGCGCCTTCGCGCTGGATCTGGACAGCACCGATCTGTCGCCGTGGCTGTACAACTACAAGCCGGGCTCGCAGGAACCTTACGACCTGGGCTACTGGGTGGGTTACCGCATCGCCAAGGCCTATTACCTGCAGGCCAAGGACAAGCGTGATGCGGTGCGTGCGCTGATCCAGCAGGACAACCCGAAGACGATTCTGGCCGCCAGCGGTTGGACGCCGGGCATGTGGATGCCGGCGAAAGTCACGGGTGTGGCGGCGCGTACGGCAGCACGCTGAGCACTGGGCATGGCGTTAGACTGCGGAAGATGATTTCAGGAGTACCCGCATGCGTGGACCTGTTGAGCTTGCCGCTGCAACCGTCGTGACGCTGGGCCTCGCGTTGGCTTCTCCGCTGGCTGCCGCAGAAACCGTCGCAGTCAATCCGCTGCTGCAGACGCCCATCGACCAGCTGCGCCCCGACGAGGTTCGCTTCATGCAGCAGCGACTGGCCGATTGGCCGGAACTGCAGCGTTACCGAGACGCCAATGCGCGACTGCCTGCGGCGGTGCCTGGCCAGCCGCGCGTGGTGTTCTTCGGTGACTCGATCACCGAAGGCTGGGGCAGAGAAGGCAGTGCCGGTTTCTTCCCCGGCAAGGGCTGGCTCAACCGTGGCATCAGCGGCCAGACCACGGCGCAGATGCTGGTGCGCTTCCCGCAGGACGTGCTGGCACTGGAGCCACAGGTGGTGGTGATCCTGGCCGGCACCAACGACATCGCCGGCAACACCGGCCCGTCCACGCAGGCGATGATCGAAGACAATCTGCAGGCGATGGTGGACCTGGCCCGTGCACATGGCATCGCCGTGGTGCTGGCATCGGTGCTGCCGGTCAGCGATTACCCGTGGCTGCCGGGCACGGCACCTGCGCCCAAGGTGCGCGCATTGAACACGGCATTGAAGCGCTATGCCGATGCGCAGCAGCTGGTCTATCTGGACTACTACACGCCGATGGCCAATGCCGCTGGAGGGCTGGATCCGCAGCTGGCCGACGACGGCGTGCATCCAACGGCAAAGGGCTATGCGGTGATGGCGCCGTTGGCCGAAGCGGCGGTCAAGCGCGCGCTGCAGCAGAAGTAGCTCCCGCGGGCAGGCTCGCCAGCAGCCACTCACAGAAGCTGATCACCAGCGGATCGGCTGCGCTGTCTTCATGCACCAGCCAGCTCCAGCGCGGGCCGCGCACGCGTGCCTCATCCAGCGGCTGCAGCAGGCCCTTTTCGCAGGCGCTTGCCGCCAGCAGCTCGCTGACCAGCGCGATGCCCAGGCCCTCGCACGCGGCATCCAGCAGTTGGCCGGGCTCGGAGAAATTCATGCCCTCGCGGCGCTGGCCGACATCGGCGCCACCCTGTACCTGCCACTGGCTCCAGTCCATCTCGCGCTCGCCGTGCAGGGTCAGGCGTTCGTGCACCGGCGTGGCGAGCAGGGCTGGATGGCAGGCCGGAAAGAGGCGATCCTGCAGCAGCACGCGATGCTGGCACTGCGCCTGTGAGTCGAGGTCATCGCGTACCGCCACGTCCAGCGTCTGCGTGGTCATATCCGGTGCCTCCTCGCTGGTCAGCAACCACAGGTCGGCGTCGGGATGCAGGCGGTGGAAGCTGGCCAGTCGCGGTACCAGCCAATGCCGGGCAAAGGCTGGACTGGTGTTGACGATCAGTTGATTCGGCTTGCGGTACTGATCGAGCCGGCGGATGCCACTGGCCAGCTGTCGCAGCAGCGACTGGGTGGTTTCCAGCAGGTCGATGCCGGCGTCGGTGAGGGTGACGCTGCGGCCCTGCCGGAAAAACAACGGCTGCTGCAACGAAGCCTCCAGGCCCCGGATCTGCTGGCTGATGGCCGACTGGGTCAGGTGCAGTTCCTCGGCCGCCCGGTGGAAGCTGCCCAGGCGGGCGGCGGCTTCGAAACCCCGCAGCGCGTTCAGCGGTGGCCAATGCTTGAGCATTTCGAATTAGTAAATCTGTTCAATTGATCGCTGAATCTATCGTTTGTTCTTATGGATCGGCAAGCGCAGCGTGGCCTCCATCCCACCGGCCCTGGAGCCCGTCATGAGCAGCCGTCGTCATTTCCTCACCCAACTGGCAGGCGCCGCTGGCCTTGGCGGGCTGGCCGCCCTCGGCCTGGCGGGGCTGCCGGCTCGCGTCTCCGCAGCGGGGCCGGGCGCGGGTGTCTGGCGTATGCCGGACGAGCACGGTCCGCAGGAACGCGTTTTCCTCGCCTTCGCCGCGCAGCCTCGGGTCTGGGGCGCGCAGGCCGATGCGGTGAACACCGCCGTGGCCCGGCTGGCCCGCACCATCGCCCGCCACCAGCCGGTCAGCGTGCTGTGCCGGCCGGCGCAGCGGAAGCAGGCGCAGGACCGCTGCGGCCGCGACAACATCGAGTTCCTCGAAGTGCCGCTGGATGACATCTGGGTGCGCGATTACGGCGGTTGCTTCGTCACCGATGGCCAGGGCGGACTGGGCCTGGTCGACTTCAACTTCAATGGCTGGGGCGGCAAGCAGAGCGCGCGCAGCGATGGTGCCGTGGCACCGTGGCTGGCGCAGGTGACCGGCGCAACGCTGCTGGAAAGCGATCTGGTGGGCGAGGGCGGTGGCATCGAAGTCGATGGCCATGGCACCGCGATCCTCACCGAAAGCTGCTGGGTGAACCGCAACCGCAATCCGGACGGGTCGCGCGCGGATATCGAGGCCGAGCTGAAGCACCACCTCGGCCTGCGCAAGGTGATCTGGCTGCCCGGCATTGCCGGCGAAGACATCACCGACGCGCATGTGGATTTCTATGCGCGCTTCGTTCGCCCCGGCGTGGTGATCGCCAACCTGGACAACGATCCGGAGTCCTACGACTACGATCTGACCCGCGAGCATCTGGACATTCTGCGCGGGGCCACCGATGCCGATGGCCGCCGCCTGCAGGTGCACACGCTGCCGCCGCCACTGGACGGGCGCGACAACGTGCATACCCGCGGCAACGATGATCTGGCGACGGGCTATATCAACTACCTGCCGATCAACGGCGCGGTGGTCGCGCCGCAGTTTGGTGACAACGCAGCCGATGGCTACTGCCGTGAACTGCTGGAAGACCTGTATCCCGGTCGCATGATCGAACAGGTGGACATCGATGCGATCGTCGGCGGCGGTGGCGGCATCCATTGCGTGACCAAGAACATGCCAAAGGTAGGCTGAGGTGCCTCAGGCATCGTCCTGCTTCAATGCCGCATCGGCGGCCAGCAGCGCCTCGGCGGCTGCACTGAGCGGTGGCGAGGGTGGGGCGACCACGTCGATCGCTTCCATCATCTTCGGCATGCCCAGGAACTGACGTGCGCGACGGTCGTAGATGCCGGTGACCAGCAGCGCACGGGTGGCGATCTTCTGCTCTGACCCGATCAGCACGCGCTGCTCCATGATGCCGCGCGAGCCGACCCAGCCCACCAGGCGCGTTTCCAGGGTGAAGCGCTGGAACGGCTTCAGCTCGCGGCGGAACTGGATGGTGCCGGCGCCGACGATCGGTGCCCACTTCTCGCGCAGCGCCACCCGGCCCAGGCCCATGCGCAGGATCAGGTCCAGCCGGCCCAGATCGAAGATGTTCCAGTAGCGGCCGTTGGTCATGTGCAGGTTGCTGTCCAGGTCGTTGGGCAGCACCCGGAACTGCAGGCGCGAGACCCCGAACGGGGCCTCCAGCTTTGGCCGGAACAGACTGCACAGCAGCAGGTGGAGCAGGCGGAACCAGAGATTCATGGTTATGACGACTGTTATAGAATCGCCGGCACGCTAATCTATGACGACTGTCCTGGCAACGAGCCGGCCGTGAGCCCGCGACCCTCTGATGCGCCTCAACGCGTGATTGATGCTGCTGCACAGATGCTGGCACGCGTGGGCCTCAATGCCACCAGCATCCGTGAGGTGACCAAGCTGGCCGAGGCGCCGCTGGGATCCACTTACCATCACTTTCCCGGCGGCAAGCAGGAGCTGCTGGCGCGCGCCACCTGCATGGCTGGCGACAAGGTGGAGGCGCTGCTGGTGGAGCTGTTGAACGGCGGCGCAGTGCAGGGCCTGCAGCAGTTCCTGGCGATGTGGCGCGAGCGCTTGCTGCGCTCCGGGTTCCGTGCCGGCTGCCCGGTGCTGGCTGCTGCCGTGGAGGAACCGGTGGAGGCGGTGCCCAGCCAACCGCGGGCGGCCGCTGCGGAGGTGTTCGTGCGTTGGCAGGGCCATCTGGCCGCAGCGTTCGTCGCCGATGGCCACGACCCGGCCGCCGCGGGCGGGCTGGCCAGTCTGGTGATTGCCAGCGTGGAGGGTGCGGTGGCGATGAGCCGCGCACTGCAGGACATCGCTCCGTTCGACCAGGTGGCCGCGCAGTTGCTGAAGGCCACCGCGCCTCCTTGATCCGGCGGCACGCTCGCGGGAGACTCGGCGCAGGCCCTGACCGGACGCCGCCATGGACGAATCGCACTGCCGCTACCTGATCGAGCACTACCTGCAGGCCTACAACCGCTTCGACATCGAGGCCATGCTGGCGGTGCTGGCGCATAACGTGCGTTTCGAGAACCACAGCGGCAGCCAGCTGACGATGGTCACCGAAGGCATCGATGCCTTCGGCGAACTGGCACGGCAATCGGCGCCGTTGTTCCGCGAGCGCGAGCAGCGGTTGCTCGAGCTGACCTTCAAGGATGGCGTGGCGCTGGCTAGCATCGGCTGGCGTGGCGTGTTCGCGCAGGACATTCCCGAGGGTCCCAGCGCGGGCACGGAACTGGCACTGCAGGGACACAGCGAGTTCGCTTTTGAGGATGGTCGCATCGTGCGGATCGTCGACCGCAGCTGATGATCGATGGCCTCGGCCCGGCGTCTGGACAGCGGCCCCGACCGCGGTAGAATCCGCGCAACACCGCCCACGCGTGCCCGGCAAGGATGTCCGCATGCTGTATCAGGTTCTTGAGCTTCCAGGCTCCACGGGCTGTAGCGGCGCATGTGGATGGCCGAGCTCGGTTTTTCGTTCCTGGCCTGCCCTGCGCTATGATCCGCGCCAAGGCCAAGGTATGTGGCCGGCTGTCAACCACCACGAATGAGGAAAAGCGCATGGACGTCGCTACACACCGCAACAGGACGTTGTTTCGTTGGATCATGGTGACGCTGCTGGCAGTATTGATGCCGTTTGCAGCGCTGGCACAGCCCGCAGCCGGGCAGGCCGATGGCGCCGAAGCCGCCACTGCCGCGGAAGAGGCACAATGCCGCGCCTGCAGCTATGAGCGTATCGGGCACAAGGTCGATATCGGCCTGGTTGCACTGGTGTCGCTGCTGGTGGTGGGGCTGCTGGTAGCGGTGTCCCGCGAGTGGGGTACCACCTCGCAGCGCTGGACCTGCCGCACGCTGGCCCTGCTGCTGGTGGGCATCGGCCTGGCGTTGCTGTGGTGGGCTGGCAGCGTCGTCTACCTGGGCTACAACCCGTGGCAGGAAATGGCCGCCCCTGTCGATGGCTCGCTCACCTCGACACTGCTCAATACTTCACCGAAGTGGCTGGCGGCGCTGGCGTTGATTGGGTTCGCGCCTTCCATCTGGAAGCGCAGCGAACGCCTGCCGGCCTGGCGTATCGGCTGACCCTGGAACGACGGCGCCGGGCCACACCGGCGCCGCCCGTGGCAATCAGTCAAAGCGCCAGCGCACGCCCGCATAGACGCCACGGCCCTCGCCCGGGGTCGAGCGCGCGACATCCTTGCCGGCGTCGTCGTAGCCCGGCGTGACCGTGGCGGCGTAGTGGCGGTTGCCGATGTTGCGCAGCTCGGCCCAGGCCTGCCAGCGGCCACCGGGTGCGTCGTAGCCGATGCGGCTGCCGAAGATCACATGGCTGTCGGCCCAGTAGCTGTTGGCGTAGTCCACGGCGATGCGCGAGGCGTATTCGGTATTGAGCGCGGCGTACAGGCCGGATGCATGATCGAAGCGCAGCTCGGCTTGATACGCGTGGCGCGGCAGGCCGGGCAGGCGGTTGCTGCCGAAACGCGCGTCGTGGCGGTAGCGGAAATCGCTGAAGGTGTACGCCTGGCGCAGCGACAAACGGCCCGGTGCAGCCTGCCACAGCGTGCTGTCCAATCCGGCTTCGATGCCGCGGTGCACGGTGGGGCTGGCGTTGTTCTCGGCGATGAACAGGTTCGGCACCGGTTGCAGTTCGACGCTGAGCAGTTCGTGGTTTACGTGCGCGTAGTAGCCGGTCAGTTCCCAGCGACCCAGCGCCGCGTCACCGCGCGCACCCAGTTCCAGCGTGGTGGCTGTCTGGTTCTGCATTGGCACCGGCGCGCGCTGTCGGCCGGTGGACGGGCCATTGCCCGGCCCGAAGTACTGGTTCGAGCCCCAGATCATCGACCAGGGATGCGGCGCTTCCACCGACCGGCTGAGGTTGCCGAACCACTGCGTCTGCGCGCTGTGCTGCCAGGTGAAACCCAGTCGCGGCGCGTAGTCCCAGACATGGTCGCGCAGGCGGCCGCCGCTGCTCGGCCAGGTCACCTGCACCTCGCGGCGGGTGTTGATCAGTGCCAGCCCGGTCTGCATGCGCAGGCGTTCATTGAAGGCGAGGGTATTGCTGACGTGCAGCGTGCTGTCGGTGCCGTGGTGGCGGAAGTCACGCGTGCGCGTGCTGGCAGCGTAGCCGTTGCTGGCAAAGCGCAGCGACTCGCGCACATCGGCGTCCAGATCGTGGGTGACGCGCAGGCCGACCGTGGTCTCGCTGTCCAGGCCGAACAGCCGGTGGCGGCGGCGATAGTCCAGCGTGGCGTTGAGGTTGGCGTAGTCCAGCTGCTGCCGGTACAGGCTCTCGTTCAAGTCCATCGGGTACGTGTGATAGACCAGCCCGGCCTGCAATGAGGAGTCCTCATCGATCTGCAGCGTGGTGACGTTGCCCACCCAGGTGCTGCCCGGCTGCGGGCGACGCGCATCGATGGCCAGGTTGGCCGCGTTCGCGGCACGCGGATCGTTGCGGATCTGATCGCGGGTCAGGCGGCCGGGCGTTTCATGATTCGTTTCGCGATAGCGCACGAAGAAACGCGTCTGCAGGTCGGGGGTGATCTGCCAGCCGATGTTGGCCATCGCACCCTTGCCGTCGCCGCGTGCATGACGCTGGTAACCGTCGAATTCGGTATCGGTGTAGGCCAGGAAGTAGTCGACATCACCACTGACGCCGCCCCAGCTGATGCCGTGCTTCTGGTAGCCACGACTGCCGGCTTCGTAGTGCAGCTGCACGCCCGCCGAATCACGACCGCTGCGGCTGACGTAGTCGATGGCACCGCCCAGCGCCAGCGCGCCGCGCTCGAAGCCGTTGGCGCCGCGCAGCACTTCGACGCGCGACAGCCACAGCGGTTCCAGCAGCTCGTAGGGCGTGCCACCCGGGCTGGTCAGTGGCAGACCGTCGATCGACACAGCGATGCCCGAGGCGTGCGCGCCCGGACCGCGGTTGATGCCCGAGCCACGGATCGAGATCTTGGTGCCTTCGTTGCCCGGAGACTGCGCGCTGATGCCCGGCTGGTAGGCCAGCACATCGGCACTGCTGGACAGTCGGCTGCCGGCCTTGGCCACGTCGATGACGTTGCTGGCGCCGGGCACCCGCTTCAACGCCTCGCGCGCCTGAGCGCTGGCATCGGTGGCAGCGGTGACCTGCACGGCATCCAGCGTGGTGGCCTGCGGGGCCGCAGCGGCGGTGGAAGCTAGGCCGAGGGAAACGGCCAGGAACAACAGTGATCGGGTGGGACGGTACGACGAGAGCGACATGCGGAAATGCTGTAAACCACGAAAGTGGCGCGCAAGTTAACAGGTCGGTGGCCCCCACGTCACCCTCCACCTGCGTATGGCCACCTGTGGTGGCCCTGTAGAGCCGAGCCCACGCTCGGCTATCGCGCGCAGCGCGGGTTCTCTGCGATCGCCACGAAGAACAGCCGAGCATGGGCTCGGCTCTACGGTTTACCGCGAAGGCTTCGCCAGCGCCTTGGCCTTCGCGTACAGCGCCTTGGCAATATCTGCATCGCCCAGCGCCGCATGGCATTCGGCCAGGCTGTCCCACGCGTTGGCCGAATCCGGATACAGCTCGGCGTTGAGCGCGAACACCTTCAGTGCCTTGCGTGCACCCAGGCTTTCGCGGATGGCGTAGCCATCGGCATTGATCGCGCGTTCCAGTTCGCCGGTGGGAACGCCATTGCTGTCGCGCAGCCAGCTATGCATCAGCGGTTTCGCATCGGCGATGTCATCCAGCGCGTAGCCGATCAACCGCTCGGACAGCACAGCGTGCGGAAACTCCTGTGGCGCGGCCACCGCCATCGCGCTCTCCACCAGCGTGCTGGACCAGACATTGCGGGCGCTGCCGTTGGTCAGGTACACGAATACCCAGTAGCCACTGGCCAGCGTGCCCTTGTAGGCCAATCGCGCACGTACACGGGTGCCACCATCGTGACCGACCTGGGTGTAGCCGTCGCTTCGGGTGGTGTCCCAGCCGGTGGAGAAGAAATTGCTGCCGCCACCGGCCAGTTTCTGCGGCTGCCAGAGTGTTTCCAGGGTCGCCGTGCGCAGCAGCCTGCCAGTCGCCAGCGCCTGCAGGAAACGGTTCATGTCACCCACGGTGGTCTGCAGATCGGCATGGCCCCAACCGTAGTCCGGCCAGGGATCTTCATTGGCCGGCTGCAGCTGGCCGTCCTTGCCGATGTAAGGCACCGCCGCGCGCGTGGCTGGCACGCTGGTAACGCCCCATGAGGTGCTGGTCATCTTCAGCGGCTGCAGGATGCGTTCGCGCGCGATGGCCGGGTAGGGCTTGCGGTAATGCGCTTCCAGCAACGCGGTCAGCACCAGGTAGTTGGCCTGGGTGTACTGCACGCGGCTGCCGGTGGCGAACTGCATCGGTGGCGCGCCGGCCACCTTCAGTGCAGCGCCAAGGTCAGGCGCTACACCGAGGTAGCCCTTGCTCACCCAGCGGTTGTTCACGCGGTCGTAGTACTCACCGATACCTGAGCTGTGGTTGAGGAAATCGCGCACGTGGATCGCCTGCCATGCTGTGGGCAGGTCCGGCACATAGCGGCTGGCTGGTGCATCCAGATCTACTTTGCCCTGATCCACCAATTGCATCACCAGCGTGCTGGTCAGCAGCTTGGCCATCGACTGCGCGGCGAAGATGGTATCGACGGTGACCGGTGCATGGGTAGCGGGATCACGTTCACCGCTGGCGCCCTGATAGAGCACCTGGCCGTTGTGTGCGACCAGTACCGCCTGGCCGGCGATGCCGTAGCGCTCGCGGTTGGCCTGCAGTTGGGCGTCGAGCTGGGAAGAGGGGCCAGAGGGGAGGTCACGCGCTGAAGCGAGCGGAGCAACGAACAGGGCGAAGAGCAATGCAGCAGCAAGGGTGCGGCACATCGCGGTGATCCATCAGCGGTGATGGCGCATGTTGGTCAGCGGCGGTCGACGGGTCAAGCGGAGGCGGGCGCCTATGTGAATGCGTGAATTTCCAATGGCCTGTCGTAAACAGCTCTTCGCGACGGATGAGGCACCAGATATAAGAACGCCTCAGTCCAAACCGACGAGATAGCCTTGCATGGGAGGGTTAATGGAGGAGGATGAGGATTTCGCGCTCTTCATCGAGAGCTTCGGAGAGGCAACTGAACACGATCCGGTGCCAGAGACCAGCTTCTCCAAGTGGACGGGCATCTTGCCCGAATCGCTCTTGAGCTATTGGCGTCGGGATGGATGGGCGAACTATGGCAACGGACGCCTGTGGACGGTGAATCCCGAGGACTACGACGGCCTGATGCGCGCGTGGTTGGCCGGTACTCCATTTACACAGATCGATACCTACCATGTGTTTGCCAGAAGCGGGTTTGGACGCCTCTACCTGTGCGGCGAAGCATCAGGTGCGGGCTTGAACATCGATCCAGTCAGCAGTGAAGTGTTTGCTCTTCAGAACTGTTTGAGGCCGAAGTCTCTTGCGCGACAGGACGGTGGCATCAAGGCCTTCTTCGCCTGCGCGGAGCTCGACGATTTTGATCTGATGGATGGGGATGAAGAACTGCTCTTCGATAGGGCTGTGAACACTTGTGGGAACTTGCTGGCGGATGAGATGTTTGGCTTTGAGCCAGCGTTGGTTTGCGGCGGAGAAATCACCATTGAGAATGTGCGCAAGCTAAAGATTCAGCCGCACCTGCACATGCTCAGAGAGTTCGCCACACCTGCGTTTCCACGCTATGCGATTGATGTTAAACCGCTGGCCCGGAAGTGATCCAATCAATTCGAATCATGTAGAGCCGAGCCCATGCTCGGCTGCATTCCGGTCAGGCGTCG
>NZ_JAOCLC010000072.1:0-22713 GCF_029845105.1 Stenotrophomonas sp. GD03654
CGCTCTTGCTCCTGCCTTTGCCATCCGCTCCGCCTCATGAACCTGTCGAGGCCGGGGCGGTGTGGGGTGGCAGGGGTGTGAGCCGCAATGGATGCGGCGACCAAGCCCCCATGGACGGGTTTATGGCGTCCCCTGCCATCCCACAGCACCCCGGCTCACCCTCAGCACCAAGAAGCGCCAGCGCTTTGGCTGTTGCAGTTCGCTGTTGCCGTACGCCTCTGCCTGCCGCAGGCATCGCCACCCGATACAATGGCCGTCTGCCGTAGCCCGGCATCCCGTCCCTGAGCCAAAGAGTTGCCCATGTCCATCGTCCGCATGACCGACCTCGACCTCTCCGGCAAGCGCGTGCTGATCCGCCAGGATCTGAACGTGCCGATCGAGAATGGCCGCATCACCTCCGAACAGCGCATCACCGCTTCGCTGCCGACGCTCAAGCGCGCGCTGGAGCAGGGTGCGGCGGTGATGGTCACCTCGCACCTGGGGCGCCCGAAGGAAGGCGTGTGGAGCGAAGCCGATTCGCTGGCGCCGGTCGCCCAGCGTCTGTCCGAGCTGCTCGGCCGCGAGGTCCCGCTGGTGCGTGATTGGGTCGACGGTGTCGACGTGCAGCCCGGCCAGCTGGTGCTGCTGGAAAACTGCCGCATGAACGTCGGCGAGGGCAAGGACGATGAAGCCCTGTCGAAGAAGTACGCGGCGCTGTGCGATGTGTTCGTGATGGATGCCTTCGGCACCGCGCACCGTGCGCAGGCCTCCACCCACGGTGTCATCCGCTCCGCCCCGGTTGCTGCCGGTGGCCCGCTGCTGATGGCCGAACTGGACGCGCTGGCGCAGGCGCTGGATGCGCCGGCCAAGCCGCTGCTGGCCATCGTCGCCGGCAGCAAGGTCAGCACCAAGCTGGAACTGCTGGCCAACCTGGTCGGCAAGGTCGACCAGCTGATCGTCGGTGGCGGCATCGCCAATACCTTCATTGCTGCCGCTGGCTACAACGTCGGCAAGTCGCTGTACGAGCCGGACCTGCTGGACACCGCGAAGAAGATCGTGGCCGATGCCAAGGCGCGTGGCGCCGACATTCCGCTGCCGGTCGACGTGGTCACCGCCAAGCAGTTCATGCCGGATGCTGTTGCCGAAGTGAAGGCGGTCGACGCCGTTGCCGAGGACGACCTGATCCTGGACATCGGCCCGCAGACCGCTGCGCAGTACGCGCAGCTGATCGGGAAGGCCGGCACCGTGGTCTGGAACGGCCCGGTCGGCGTGTTCGAGTTCGAAGCTTTCAGCAAGGGCACCGAAGCGCTGGCTCGCGCCATCGCCAGCTCGCCGGCATTCTCCATCGCCGGTGGCGGCGACACCCTGGCGGCGGTCGACAAGTTCGATATCGCCAAGGACGTCAGCTACATCTCCACCGGTGGCGGTGCGTTCCTGGAGTTCCTGGAAGGCAAGACCCTACCGGCGGTCGCCGCCCTCGACGCGCGCGGCGCATGAGTGCCGACCGCAGCAAGGATGTCCTGTTCTTCGACCTGGACGGCACGCTGATCGATTCGCAGGTGGGCATCACCGCCTGCATCGCCTATGCGCTGCAGAAGATGGACCATCCGGTGCCGTCGCAGGAGACGCTGCTGGGCTGGATCGGTCCGTCGCTGCGGACTACCTTCGCGCCGCTGTTCGGCGAACCGGCGCGGGTGGAACAGGCGGTGGGCTACTACCGTGAGCGCTTCGACGTCGAAGGCTGGCGCGCGCACACGGTGTACCCGCAGGTGGAAGACACCCTGCGCGCGCTGCATGGTCGTGGCCACCGCCTGGCGGTGGTCACGGCCAAGAACGAGCCGCACGCGCGCCGCATTCTCGCCCACCTGCCGTTTGGCGGGCTATTCGAGGAGATCGTCGGTTCCACCCTGGACGGCTCCCGCAGCCACAAGCCAGAACTGGTGGGTGAGGCGCTGCGTCGGCTGCAGGTGCAGCCCGCGCAGTGCTGGATGATCGGCGACCGCCGCATGGACATCGAAGGCGCACGCCACCACGGCCTGCGCAGTGTCGGCGTGCTGTGGGGCTTTGGCGGTGAGGAGGAACTCACTGCCGCCGGTGCTGGCCAGCTCGCCCGTGAGCCGGCACAGCTGGAAACGCTGCTGGCCTAGTCTCCTGTGGAGCCGAGCCCTTGCTCGGCTCCACAGAACTCCCTGCGCCAGCGTATGTCCGGACCATGTCCGTTCCATGACCCGCGGAGTCAGGCAGCACAAGGCTGTAACCGTATACATGGGGCGTGAAGGATGTGCTAATTTCCGTTCTTTAACGGGAGAGGCCCCTTCACCATGTTCGAGCGTCAGCGTCGCACCAAGATCCTTGCCACCCTCGGTCCGGCCACCGATCCGCCGGGCGTGCTGGAGGATCTGTTCCGCGCCGGCGTCAACGTGGTGCGCCTGAACTTCAGCCATGGCGATCCGTCCGGCCAGGCCAAGCGTGCGGCCGAAGTGCGTGCCGCTGCTGCGCGCGTGGGGGTGGAGGTCGGCATCCTGGCCGACCTGCCGGGCCCGAAGATCCGCATCGAACGCTTCGCCGAAGGCAAGGTGCAGCTCAAGGCGGGTGACCGCTTCGACCTGATCGCCAGCTCCAACGCCGGTCCCGGCGATACGACCCAGGTGGGCGTGAGCTACCTCGGCCTGCCGCAGGACGTGGGCCCGGGCGATGTGCTGCTGCTGGACGATGGCCTCATGCAGCTGCAGGTGGTGGAGGTGCAGGGCGAGCGCATCATCAACACCGTGCTCAACGACGGTGTGCTGTCCGACCGCAAGGGCCTGAACAAGCAGGGCGGCGGCCTCTCGCTGGGCGCGCTGACCGAGCGTGACAAGGAGCTGATCGGCATCGTCGCCAAGATCGGTGTCGACTTCATCGCCGTGTCGTTCTGCCGCAACGCGCAGGACATGAACGATGCGCGTGACATCGCCCGCTCGCATGGCTGCGATGCTGCGCTGGTATCGAAGATCGAGCGTACCGAGGCGATCGAGAACCTGGAAGAGATCGTCGAGGCCAGCGACGTGGTGATGGTGGCCCGTGGCGACCTGGGCGTGGAAATCGGCGACGCCGAACTGCCGGGCCTGCAGAAGAAGATCATCAAGGCCTCGCTGGCCCAGAACAAGGTGGTGATCACCGCCACGCAGATGCTGCAGTCGATGGTCGAAAGCCCGATCCCGACCCGCGCCGAAGTGCTGGACGTGGCCAACTCGGTCATCGACGGCACCGACGCGGTGATGCTGTCGGCCGAAACCGCTGCCGGTGCCTACCCGGTCAAGGCCGTGGAAGCGATGGCACGCATCTGCCTGGGTGCCGAGCGCCAGTTCCAGACCGAGACCGACTTCAACGCTTCGCCGCGCAACCTGGAACGTGCCGACCAGGCCATCGCCATGGCCACCATGTTCCTGTCGCAGCACGTGGGCGTGCGCGCGATCGTGGCGATGACCGAATCCGGCGGCACTGCGCGTTACCTGTCGCGTTTCCGCGCCAAGGCGCCGGTGTTCGCGGTCACCCGCCATGACGGCGCACGCCGGCAGATGGCGCTGATGCGCGACGTCTATCCGATCAATTTCGACAGTCGTGGCCTGACCCCGCGCGAAGCGGCGCGTGGCAGCATCCGCCTGCTGGTGGAAGCCGACCTGCTGCAGGCCGGCGACCGCGTCGTGTTCACCAGCGGTGAGCACATGGAAACCCACGGTGCCACCAATACCCTGCGCCTGCTGGAAGTGGGCGAAGACGGCCGCGCCATTGGGCTGGGCGACCTGTAAGGTACGCGCCATCGCATGCGCGCTGCCGCCCCACGATCTGCTGTGCAGATCGTGGGCCCCTTCTTACCAGCATCCAGACCCCCGCCGCTGCACGGCCGCCCCCTGACTCAGGGGGCACTCGTCCCGGGATCCGGGTTTGCGCGGTACCCACGCTCAGTCCGCATGGGTCAATGATTGTCCTGCGCGGGCATTGGAATCGTTTCCAGCCTGGCCTCCACGTCGGGGCAACGGGTAGCGGGGCTATACTTACGTTTTTCCCGCACCCGCCACAGGAAGTACATGAGCATCGAACAGCTGGCTGAAACCGCCCAGGCCATGGTTGCCCCGGGCAAGGGCATCATCGCGATCGACGAATCCACCGCTACCATCGCCAAGCGTTTCGCTGGCGTCGGTATCGAGAACACCGAGGAGAACCGTCGTGCCTACCGCGAACTGCTGCTGACCACGCCGAAGCTCAACGAGCACATTTCCGGCGCCATCCTGTTTGACGAAACCATCCGTCAGTCGACCAAGGACGGCGTGCCGTTCGCCAAGTACATGGCTGACCACGGCATGATTCCGGGCATCAAGGTGGACAAGGGTGCGCACCCGCTGGCCGGCTGCCCGGGCGAGCTGGTCACCGAAGGCCTGGACGGCCTGCGCGAGCGCCTGCAGGAGTACTACAAGCTGGGTGCGCGCTTCGCCAAGTGGCGTGCGGTCATCAACATCGGCGAGAGCATTCCGTCGGGCACCTGCATCGAGTCCAACGCTCACGCGCTGGCCCGTTATGCCGCCCTGTGCCAGGAATGCGGCCTGGTGCCGATGGTCGAGCCGGAAGTGATCATGGACGGCGACCATGACATCGAGACCTGCTACGAAGTCACCGAAGCCACCCTGCGTTCGCTGTTCGACGCGCTGTACCAGCAGAACGTGCTGCTGGAAGGCACCATCCTGAAGGCCTCGATGGTCATCTCCGGCAAGAACTGCGATGAGCAGGCCGACGTCGAGGAAGTGGCTGAGTCGACCGTGATGTGCCTGAAGAGCACCGTGCCGGCGATCCTGCCGGGCGTGGTGTTCCTGTCCGGTGGCCAGAGCGACGAGCAGTCCACCGAGCACCTGAACGCGATGAACCAGCTGGGCAACCTGCCGTGGCCGCTGAGCTTCTCCTACGGCCGCGCCATGCAGCAGGCCGCGCTGAAGCTGTGGGCCAAGGACATGAAGGGCAACTACGCCGCTGCCCAGAAGACCGTGTACGAGCGCGCCAAGGACAACGGCCTGGCCGCGCTGGGCAAGTGGAACGGTTGATCCGTCCCATCGCTGGATGAACAAGGCAGCGCCGGCATCACGCCGGCGTTTGCTTTTGCGGGTATCTTTTCCGCCCCCGCGTGCCCGGCCGGTACGCGGGAACCACATGGAAGGCCAAGGAGAAACAACATGCGTTTGGCAGCACTCACACTGGCCGTCGCCACGGTCCTGGTCGCCGGCGGGTGCAACCGTCTCGGTGGCGGTGGTGACGCAGGCAAGGCCGCGTCGCTCGATTTCGACAAGCCGGTGTCCGGCGAGATCACCTCGCGCAGCGGCATCAACTACAACGACGGCAGCCACCACCAGCTCTACCAGATCAAGCTGGAAGACAAGCAGCTGGTCGGGCTGAAGCTGACCGGTTCGCTGAGCGGCTCGATCGCCGTGTTCAACAACGGCAGCCTGGTGGCCAGCAGCAACACCGGCTACGAGCGCGAAGGCGACGTTTCGCTTGCCTTCCGTGCCAACGGTGGCGGCACCTACCAGGTGGCGGTCAACGCCAACGGCTCGACCGATTACGGTCCGTACCGCCTGCGCGCCGAGAAGCTGGTGCCGTATGACGGCAAGCCGCTCGCGGGCAGTGGCGAGATCGTCGACATGCTGGCCGGTGGTTCCCAGGACTACACCCTGCAGGTCGACAAGGCCGGCCTGTACGAGATCCGCCTGGTGTCGGAGGTCTTCGATCCGGTGCTGAAGCTGTCGGGCCAGGGCGTGGATGCCGAGAATGACGATGGCGGGGACAGCACCAACTCGCGCCTGACCCTGTCGCTGAAGCCGGGCAAGTACACCCTGACCGCGCGCGGCCTGGGCGACGGCGTCAACGGCATGTTCACCCTGTCGGCCAACCGCATCGAGCTGCCCGGCAATCTGGTCGAGCGCGATGGCACTGCACTGCCGAAGTCGGGCAGCGTGTACACGATGCTCGACAACGATGGCCGCCGCCGCTTCCTGCTGACCCTGGACCGCCCGGCCGACGTGCGCCTGGATGCGATTTCCAGCCAGGTCGATACCGTGCTGCGCGTGGTCGGCGGCGACGTCGAGCTGACCGATGATGACGGTGGCAACGGTACCAATTCGCGCCTGGAGGAGACCCTGCCGGCCGGTCACTACACTGTCGACGTTTCCAGCCTGAACAACGGCGCAGGCATGGTGGAAGTGCGCGTGCAGGTGGATGGGGCCAGCGCTGACGGTGCTGTGGCCTCTGCGGCCCGCGCTGCGGCCGATGCCGCCGCCGTGGCCGATGACGCTGCGGCGGTGGAAGCTGCCAGCCGTTGAGGTGGTCCACGCGCAGCGTGGATGACATCAAGGCTGCAACGGAAAAGGCCGGGCAATGCCCGGCCTTTTCTTCTACCTGCCGCGCTGCGGTTCAGTGCGCAGCGGCGAAGCCCGCATCGCCCAGAGGCGGGAGCATCGACGCGCGCGGTTCGTTGTCCGCGCTTTGCCCGGCGGCGCTCAACGCCTGCTGGTAAGCCTTCGCCGTGGCAGTGTTGAACGCCACCAGCACGATGCGCATCGGCTGTGCATGGCTGCGCTGCCACGCCAGTGTTTCGGTCACTGCAATCTGCGCGGCCTGGTACAGCGGATAGCCGTATACGCCGCAGCTGATGGCCGGGAACGCGATCGACTGCACACCCAGCGATTCGGCCAGCTGCAGCGACTTCCAGTAGCAGTTGGCGAGCAACGCCGGTTCATCGCGCTGGCCGTCATGCCAGACCGGGCCCACCGTGTGCAGTACATAGCGTGCAGGCAAAGCGTAAGCGCTGGTGGCGCGTACTTCGCCGGTCGGGCAACGCACGCCCGGGCGCAGCTCCGGCAGCTCCTCGCATTCGGCCAGCAATGCGGGGCCCGCTGCACGATGGATCGCGCCGTCCACCCCGCCGCCGCCGAGCAGTGTTTCGTTGGCCGCGTTGACGATCGCATCCACCGCCAGGGTCGTGATGTCGCCCTGCCAAACTTCGATCTTCATGCGTCCGTCTCCTGCCTGTGAGGTGATCCGCGCAGCATCTGCGCCGGCTGTTCCCACGGTAGGGGACAGGGCATCGATACTGCGTCATGACCGTCTCACGCGCTGCGATCCGACGGTCTTCACGCACGATGGCGGGCGACGCCTTCACGCAGGCTGAAGCGGAGGAGGGCGGTTCCCTTCCCCTGCGGAAAAGGGAGCCGACCCCGGCTCTTATGGCAGGCCGGCCAGCCAGTCGTCGTCGGACCCCTCATTCACATCGGCGAACAGCGGCGTGGAGAAATAGCGTTCACCGGTGTCCGGCAGCATGGCCAGAATCACTGAGCCCGGTTCGGCACGTGCGGCCACGTCCAGTGCGCTGGCCACGGTAGCGCCGGCGGAGATGCCGACGAAGATGCCTTCCTCCGCAGCCAGTCGGCGTGCGGTGGCGATGGCGCGGTCATCTTCCACCGTCACCAGTTCATCCACCACATCGCGGTTGAGCACATCCGGCACGAAGTCCGGGGTCCAGCCCTGGATCTTGTGCGGCTTCCAGTCATCGCCCTTCAGCAGTGCGGCACCGGCCGGTTCGGTGGCGATGATGCGGGTCTGCGGGCGCGCGACCTTCAATACTTCACCCACGCCGGTGAGCGTACCGCCGGTGCCCCAGCCACTGACGAAGTAGTCCAGCCGCTTGCCGGCGAAGTCGCGCAGGATCTCGGCGGCGGTGGTGTTGCGGTGATACGCCGGGTTGGCCGGGTTGGCGAACTGGCTGGCCAGGAACCAGCCATGCTGCTCTGCCAGTTCAGCAGCCTTGCGCACCATGCCGCTGCCGCGTTCGGCGGCCGGGGTCAGGATCACCTTGGCGCCATAGGCGCGCATCAGCTTGCGGCGCTCCACCGAGAAGGTCTCGACCATGGTGGCCACGAACTTGTAGCCGCGCGCGGCGGCGACCATCGCCAGTGCCACGCCGGTGTTGCCCGAGGTGGCCTCCACGATCGTGTCGCCCGGCTTGAGCACCCCGCGCGCTTCGGCGTCGAGGATGATCGCCAGCGCCAGGCGGTCTTTCACCGAGCCGCCCGGGTTGAACGACTCGACCTTGGCGTAGACGCTGACCTGCGGTGGCGCCAGGCGCTGCAGCTTGACGATGGGGGTGTTGCCGACGGTATCGAGGATGGAGTCGTACAGGGCCATGGAAGCGCTCCGGAAACGGGGCCGCGCCGGGTTTCGGCGGGCGAAGGGGGAGGGCTGGCTGTTCAGGCCAGCGGCTGCCGGCTGACCGTAGCGCCGGCATATGACGCCCGGAAATGACCAGATACCTTTCTTAAACAACCTTTGGTTATAAGCTGGTGACGGCAAATGACCCTAGAGTGGACCTCCGCCCCACGCCGCCTGCCTCCCATGACGCTGACCCAGCTGCGCTATCTGGTTGCCATCGCCGACGCCGAGCTGAACATCACGCTGGCTGCCTCGCGCGTGCATGCCACCCAGCCCGGCCTGTCCAAGCAGCTCAAGCAGCTGGAGGACGAGCTTGGCTTCCTGTTGTTCGTACGCAAGGGCCGCAGCCTTGAGTCGGTTACCCCGGCCGGCACCGAGGTCATCGCCCGCGCCCGTGCGGTACTGGCCGAGGCCAACAACATCCGCACCTATGCAGCCAACCAGCGCCGCGAGAGCCAGGGCCAGCTGATCCTGACCACCACCCACACCCAGGCGCGCTTCGTGCTGCCGCCGGCGGTGGCGGCGATCAAGCAGGCCTACCCGCAGGTGAGCGTGCACCTGCAGCAGGCCGGCGAAGCCGATGCGCTGGATCGCCTGAACCAGGGTGATGCCGATATCGCCATCATCAGCACCGCCGGCGGTGAGCCCACCGATGGCATCGCGGTGCCGCTGTTCCGCTGGCGGCGGCTGGTGGTGGTGCCGAAGGGTCACCCGCTGGACCGCGCCGGCCGCGCCCCGGACCTGGCCGCGCTGGCCCGCCAGCCATTGATCAGCTACGAGTCATCGACCCGTCCGAACTCGTCGCTGCAGCGCGCCTTCGCCGCCAATGGGCTGGCGCCCGACCTGGCACTGACCGCGCTCGATGCGGATCTGATCAAGACCTACGTGCGTACCGGTCTGGGTGTAGGCCTGCTGGCGGAGATGGCGGTCAGTTCCAACGATGAAGACCTGCGCTCGTGGCCGGCCCCGGAGCCGATCACCGAGTGCATTGCCTGGGCGGTGCTGCCGCGCGACCGTGTGCTGCGTGATTACGCGCTGGAGCTGGTGCATGTGCTGGCACCGCAGATTGATCCGCGCGACCTGCGCAGGGTGCTGGATGGCAACCAGGCGGCGGCGTGGCCGGTGCCACCGACGTGGGAGTCACTGACCCAGACCATCACGGTGTGAGGTGGGTCGAGCAGGGCCTGCAGCCCTGCACCTGCCGCGGCATTCAAGCAACAGCAACAGCAACAGCAGAAGCGGCATTCCGTGGGTTGGCGGGGCGGTGTCGGAGTGCGGGGTGTCAGCCGCATGGATGCGGCTGCCAAGCTTACAGGGACGTACTTGCAGCGTCCCCGCACTCCGACACCGCCCCACCTCTGACAGATTCCGGCGGCTGTTGGTAGGTGTCGACCTTGGTCGACTCGGTAGATCCACGCCATGCGTGGATGCTTTTCGATTCCAATTCGAAATATTCGATTCCGATGGAGATTCATCCACGCATAGCGTGGATCTACGACAGATCGCAGAAATCTGTCGAAGGCGGGGTGGGTCCGGTTGCGGGAGTGTCCGCGGCATGGATGCCGCGGCCAAGCCCCCAGGGACGGGTTTACGGCGTCTCCCGCAACCGGACCCACCCCGCCATCCCACGGATTGCCCGCTTTTGACGTTGACGTTGACGTTGACGTTGATTCAGCGGGTGCAGGGCTGCAAGCCCTGCCGATAAACCCCCTCCTGCGACGGTTCGTCGCACGGGCAACCCTGGACCCGCATCTACACTAGCGGGGTGACCCGCCTGTCCCGCCCGCAGCGCCTTCTGCTCCAGCTCGCCGTCCTGGCGACGCTGCTGATGGTGCTTGCGCCACTGGTCAGTCGCGCGCTGCAGACGCAGCCGATGGCGCACGTCGCGATGGCAGGCATGGACCACGCTGCCATGGGCCATGACATGCACGGCATGGCCATGGCCGGGCACGATCAACACGGGTCCTCGCCGGTAGCGCCTGACCGTCCGCCCGACCCCCACGCCATGCACGGCGAAGCCTGCGAATACTGCGTGCTGGCGATGCGCCTGCTGCCATGGCTGGCGGTACTGGTGCTGCTGTTGCCGCTGCTGTGGCGGCCGCGCCTGGTGTTCCCGTGGTCTCAGCAGGTACTGCCCGCGTTGCGCTGGCCGGCGCATGCCGCGCGTGGGCCGCCGCGTTTCTCCATCGTTCGCTGATGTCCCTATCGAATCTGCCGCACGACGCCTGACCGGCGCCGTGCGCGCGTGCGTACCTTGGAGCTGTTCCGATGAAAATGACTTCCCGCCCCGCGGGCGCTTGCGCGCGCCTGCCGGTTGCCCTTGGCCTGGCCGTGGCTGCAACTCTGGCCCACGCTGCGCCCGCCGAAGAGGCGCGTACCCTCGACACGATGGTGGTCACCGCCGCCGCGCCCTCGTCGCCACTGCACTGGGTGACCGATCCGCGCCTGCCGCGGCAGCCGGTACCCGCCAGTGATGGCGCCGATTACCTGAAGACCGTTCCCGGCTTCTCCGCCATCCGCAACGGTGGCACCAACGGTGACCCGGTGCTGCGCGGCATGTTCGGTTCGCGCCTGAACATCCTCAGCAACGATGGCAACCTGATCGGCGCCTGCCCATCGCGCATGGACAATCCGCTGTCCTACATCGCGCCGGAGAGCTTCGACCGATTGACCATCATCAAGGGCCCGCAGAGCGTGCGCTGGGGCGCCGGTGCCTCGGCCGGCACCGTGCGCTTCGAACGCGATACGCCGCGCTTCGAGGAGCCTGGCCTGCGGGCGGACGCCAGTGCGCTGGTTGGCTCGCGCAACCGCAACGACCAGATGCTGGACCTGACCCTGGGCAATCCGACCGGCTATGTACGCGCCAGCGGCAACCGTTCCGAAGCTGACGACTACAAGGATGGCCACGGTGATGTGGTGCCCTCGAAGTGGCGCAAGTGGAATGGCGACGTGGCCATCGGCTGGACGCCGGATGCCGACACGCTGCTGGAGATTTCCGCCGGTGCCGGTGATGCCATCGCGCGTTACGCCGGGCGCGGCATGGACGGTGCCGCGTTCGAACGCACCAGCTATGCCGCGCGCTTCGAAAAACGAAATCTTCCCGGTGCGTGGGACACGTTGCAGGCCAACGTGTACTACAACGAGGCCGACCACGTGATGGACAACTACACGCTGCGCACGCCGAACCCGTACAGCATGATGCCGATGCCGATGGCGTCGAACGTGGATCGCCGTACCCAGGGCGGCCGGGTCAGTTCCGAGTGGCGCTGGCAGGACGTGCAGCTGGTGGCCGGTGTGGATGGCGAGGACAGCCGCCATCGTGGCCGCATGGGCATGGGCCGCGACACTTACCGACAGGCCGCCTGGGAGACCGATGCCAACTTCCGCCGCTATGGCGTGTTCACTGAGTTGACCCTGGGCGCCGGCACCGACCAGCGCTGGATCAGTGGCCTGCGCATTGACCGCGCCAGCGTGCGCGATGAGCGGCAATCGATCCGCGGCATGATGGGGAACATGCCCAATCCGACTGCGGGCCAGCGCCGCAAGGAATGGCTCGGCAGCGGTTTCCTGCGCTACGAGCAGGACCTGGCCGACGGTCTGACCTGGTATGCCGGTCTCGGCCACAGTGAGCGCATGCCCGACTACTGGGAGCTGTTCTCGCCCAACCATGGCCCGGCCGGCGCGGTGAACGCGTTCACCGGCGTGCAGCCCGAACGCACCACCCAGCTCGACGTCGGCCTGCAGTACAAGGGACCGCGCGTGCAGGCGTGGGTTTCGGCGTACGCCGGGCAGATCCAGGACTACATCCTGTTCACCTACCACGGCAGCGGCATGATGAGCATGAGCCAAGCCAGCAACGTCGATGCGCGCATCGCCGGTGCCGAAGCCGGGCTGGAAGTGAGCCTGGCCGAACAATGGAAGCTGGGCGGTACGCTGGCCTATGCCTGGGGCGAGAACCGCGACCAGCAGCGTCCGCTGCCGCAGATGCCGCCGCTGGAAGCACGCCTGAGCGCGAACTGGGAAGGCGAGCGCTGGAGTGCCGGTGCGCTGCTGCGCGCGGTGACCCACCAGCATCGTGTCGCCGATGGCCAAGGCAATGTGGTTGCGCAGGACCTGGGGCCGAGTGCCGGCTTCGCCACCTTCGCGCTCAATGCGGCCTACCGCTTCAGTTCGCAGCTGCAGCTCAGCGCGGGTGTCGACAATCTGTTCGACCGTGCCTACAGCGAGCATCTGAACCTGGCCGGCAGCGCCGATTTCGGCTTCCCGGCCGATCCGGTGCGCATCAACGAGCCGGGCCGCAGCCTGTGGATGAAGGTGAACTACCGGTATTGATCCGCCGGGTGTAAAAAAACCGGGGCCGGATCCCCGCCAGGATCCGCCCCCGCCCGACGCCCTCTGCCGGGCAGCTTCGACTCTACGATGGCAACGCCTGCGGTGCACGGCTGGATACACCTCGACACACGCCGACATCGCCACGACCCGCCTTGCACGGAACGGATTCCGGGCGCTATCACGGCACTGGTTCCACGCTGGTAAACGCTTGGCACATACCGCTTTTGCGGGCTCTTGCCTACACTCGGCGGCCGTGGATCAATCAGGACCATTCATGTTGGCTCGTATCGCTTCGACCCTGGCCCTTGGCCTCAGCCTGGCCGTGCTGGCCGGGTGCGCAGGCAAACAGGAGGCCGCCGCGCGTCGGCAGGGAGAAGCGGTGCCGGTCACCGCGCAGGTCGTGCAGTCCCGGCAGTGGAACGACACCCTGCAGGCACTGGGCACGGCCAAGGCACGCGAGTCGATCAGCGTCACCGCCAAGGTCAGCGAGATCGTCGAGAAGGTGCACTTCGAAAGCGGCCAGCACATCGCCGCCGGCGCACCGATCGTGACCCTGCGCGGCCAGGCCCAGGAGGCTGCGCTGGTGCAGGCGCAGGCCACCTTCCACGAGGCCGACCAGCTGTACAAGCGCCAGCGCGAGCTGGCCTCCCAGCGGTTGGTGTCCAGCGCCACGCTGGATACGCAGAAGTCGATCCGTGATGCCGCCGAGGCGCGTGTGGCGCAGATGCAGGCGGATATCGGCGACCGCCGCGTGCGTGCGCCGTTCGCTGGGGTCCTGGGTATCCGCCAGGTCAGCCCGGGCACGCTGCTGACGCCGACCACGGTGATCGCCACGCTCGACGACATCGAGCACATGCACATCGATTTCCAGGTGCCGGAAGTGGAACTGGCCGCGCTGGGCGTCGGTGACAAGGTCAGCGCCACCAGCGTGGCGTGGCCGGGCCGCACCTTCGAGGGCGTGGTCAGCACCATCGACGCACGCATCGACCCGGCGACCCGTGCGGTGACCGTGCGCGGCGATTTCGCCAACAGCGACCACGCGCTGCGCCCGGGCATGCTGCTGGACGTGCGCCTGTTCCGCCCCGAGCGTCCGGCGCTGGTGGTGCCGGAAATCGCCGTGGTGCAGGTGGGCCGCGACACGTTCGTGTACCGCATCAAGAGCGACGACAGCGTCGAGCGCGTGGACGTGGTGACCGGTGCGCGCCGCGCCGGCGTGGTTGAGATCAAGCAAGGCCTGGAAGCCGGTCAGCGCATCGTGGTAGATGGCACCGGCAAGCTGCGCCCAGGCCTGAAGGTCGCGGCCAAGGATGCGGCACCGGCCAGCGGTGCAAAGCCCGCTGACGCCGCTGCACCTGTCGCGGCCGAGGGCCACGGCGGATGAAGCTGTCCGACGTCTCCATCCAGCGGCCGGTGTTCGCCGTGGTGATGAGCCTGTTGCTGCTGGTGCTGGGCGTGATGTCCTTCACCCGCCTGACCCTGCGCGAACTGCCCGCCATCGATCCGCCGATCGTCTCGGTATCGGTGGACTACACCGGCGCCTCGGCAGCGGTCATCGAAAGCCGCATCACCCAGGTGCTGGAAGATGCGCTGGCCGGCATCGAAGGCATCGATACGATCAACGCGCGCAGCACCAACGGCCGCTCGCAGGTCAGCATCGAGTTCACCTCCAACCGCGATATCGAAGCGGCGGCCAATGACGTGCGCGACGCGGTCAGCCGTGTCGCCGACCGCATGCCGGAAGAAGCGCGGCCGCCGGAAATCGCCAAGGTCGAAAGCGATGCCGACCCGATCATCTGGTTCAACATGGTCTCCTCGACCATGGACACGCTGGAGCTGAGCGACTACGCCGACCGCTACGTGGTCGACCGCTTCTCCAGCCTCGACGGCGTGGCCCAGGTCCGCATCGGCGGCCGCCAGCGCTATGCAATGCGCATCTGGCTGGACCGTGACCAGCTGGCCGCACGCGGGCTGACCACCGGCGACGTGGAAACCGCGCTGCGCAACGAGAACGTGGAACTGCCGGCCGGGCGCATCGAGTCGACCGACCGTGATTTCACCCTGCGCGTGGAGCGCAACTACATCAAGCCGGAAGACTTCGCGACCATCCCGCTGGGCAAGGGCCGCGATGGCTACGTGGTGCGCATGGGCGACGTGGCGAAGATCGAGCTGGCCTCGGCCGAGCGTCGCGCGTACTACCGCAGCAACGGCGAGCCGGGCATCGGCCTGGGCATCGTCAAGACCTCCACCGCCAACTCGCTGGACGTGGCGCGCACTGCGCGTGCCGAAGCCGAGCGTGTGGCGCTGTCGCTGCCCAAGGGCACGCAGATCTTCGTTGCGTTCGACAACACCACCTTCATCGAAGCCGCCGTGGACCGCGTCTACGCCACGCTGGTGGAGGCGATGATCCTGGTGCTGGCGGTGATCTGGCTGTTCCTCGGCAGCTTCCGCGCCGCACTGATTCCGGCGGTGACGGTACCGGTGTGCCTGGTCGCGGCGTTCATCGCGCTGTATGCGTTCGACTTCTCGATCAACCTGCTGACCCTGCTTGCTCTGGTGCTGTGCATCGGCCTGGTGGTGGACGATGCGATCGTGGTGGTGGAGAACGTGCAGCGCCGCATCGACCTGGGCGAGCCACCGCTGGTGGCCTCCAAGCGGGGTACGGCGCAGGTCGCCTTCGCGGTGATCGCCACCACCGCCGTGCTGGTGGCGGTGTTCCTGCCGGTCGGTTTCCTGGAAGGCAACACCGGGCGCCTGTTCCGCGAACTGGCAGTGGCGCTGGCCGCCGCAGTGGCGCTGTCGGCGTTCGTGGCGCTCACACTGACGCCGATGATGGCCTCCAAGCTGCTCAAGCCGCATACCGGGCAGGCACCGCGCGGCCTGCACGGCTTCATCAATCGCAACCTGGAACGCCTGGCGGGTGCCTATGGGCGGGTGCTCGATCATCATGTGGATCGCACCTGGATCTATCTGCTGGTGATGGTTGCTGCGTTGGCGGCCAGCTGGTTGCTGATCAAGGTGCTGCCGTCGGAACTGGCGCCGGCCGAAGACCGCGGTTCGTTCCAGATCATGATCGATGGACCGGAAGGCGCCGGCTACGACTACACCGTGCAGCAGGTGCAGCAGGTGGAAGCGCTGCTGGCGCCGCACGTGGGCGCGGACAAGCCGATCGTGCGCGCCAACCCGCGCGTGCCCGGCGGCTTCGGCGCCAGCGAGGAAATGCACACCGGCCGCGTCAGCGTGTTCCTGCAGCCGTGGCGTCAGCGCAGCGAAGGCACGCCGGAAGTCGCCAACGAACTGCAGAAGGAGCTGGACACCATCCGTGGCGTGCGCGTGCGCACCCAGGTGGGTGGCGGCCTGGTGCGCAGTGGCGGGCAGCCGTTCCAGATCGTGCTGGGTGGCCCGGAATACGCCGAGATCGCGCAGTGGCGCGACCGCATTCTGCTGCGCATGGCCGACAATCCCGGCCTGGTCGGCCCGGACTCGGACTACAAGGAAACCCGGCCACAGATGCGGGTGAACATCGACCGCCAGCGTGCGGCCGACCTCGGCGTGCCGGTCACCGCGATCGGTTCGGCGCTGGAAACCATGATGGGTTCGCGCCGTGTCACCACCTTCGTCGACAACGGCGAGGAATACGACGTACTGGTGCAGGCCGGTCGCGATGGCCGTGCCAGCCCGGCCGACCTGGCCGCGATCCGCGTGCGCGCCACCTCCGGCGAACTGGTGCCGCTGTCCAACCTGGTCACACTGAGCGAAGTGGCCGAGGCCGGCACCCTGAACCGCTTCAACCGACTGCGTTCGATCACCATCAGCGCCGGCCTGGCGCCGGGCTATCCGCTGGGTGAGGCCATCGCCTGGGCGCAGCAGGTCACGCGCGAAGAGCTGCCGCAGTACGCGCAGGTGAACTGGAAGGGTGAATCGCGCGAGTACCAGAGCGCTGGCGGCGCGGTGCTGCTGACCTTCGCGATGGCCCTGCTGGTGGTCTACCTGGTGCTGGCCGCGCAGTTCGAGAGCTTCATCCACCCGCTGACCATCATGTTGACCGTGCCGCTGGGCGTGCTCGGTGCGTTGGTCGGATTGTGGGTGAGCGGCGGCACGGTGAACCTGTTCAGCCAGATCGGCATCGTCATGCTGGTCGGCCTGGCAGCGAAGAACGGCATCCTCATCGTCGAATTCGCCAACCAGCTGCGCGACGACGGAAGAACCGTGCGCGAAGCGATCATCGAATCGGCGATGGTGCGCCTGCGCCCGATCCTGATGACCTCCATCGCCACCGTGGTCGGTGCGATTCCGCTGGTGGTGGCCGGTGGCCCCGGTTCGGCCAGCCGTGGCACGATCGGCATCGTGATCATCTTCGGCGTCACCCTGTCCACCTTCCTGTCGCTGTTCGTGGTGCCGGCGTTCTACGCGCGGCTGGCCCCTTACACCCGCTCGCCGGAAGCGGTGAAGCGCGAACTGGAGAAGCAGGAAGCGGAATCGCCCTCGGTGGGCGGCCATGCCTGATCCGACCACTCTGCTGCGGGGCGACGGCTTCCAGCTGCGCCCCTGGCGCCCGGATGATCTGGAATCGCTGCTGCGCCATGCCAACGACGCCGAAGTGTCGCGGGGCCTGCGTGATCGCTTTCCGTACCCGTACACGCGCGAGGATGGCGAGGCCTTCCTCGCGGGCCGCGTGCTGGCCCCCGGCACCCTGAACCTGGCCATCGAGATAGACGGCCAGGCCTGCGGCAGCGTCGGTGCCCAGCAGGGCGCGGCCGAACGTGGGCATACCGCCGAACTGGGTTACTGGCTGGGCCAGGCCTACTGGGGCCAGGGCGTGATGACCCGCGTGGTCGGCCAGTTCGCACCGTGGGTAATGGACGAACTGCGCCTGTTCAGGCTGCAGGCCACCGTGGTCGACTTCAACCTCGGCTCGGCCCGGGTGCTGGAGAAGAACGGCTTCCAGGAAGAAGGCGTGGAGCGCTGCGCGGTCTACAAGCGCGGCGTCCTGCACGACCTGCGCCGGTTCGCCCGGGTACGCACGCAGCTGCCCTGAAGACGCGGGCTGGCCGCTGTAGAGCCGAGCCCATGCTCGGCTGCCCTCGGGGCCCAAGCCGAGCATGGGCTCGGCTCTACAAAACAGCGCTACCGCAGCGGCCTTCGATCAGGGAGAATCGACCGGTCCCTTCCAGCCGACGGGACGTCCTTACAACCCGCCGACTGGAGAGAGCGCGCGTGGAAGCTACCGTACATTTCATCAACAGCATCATCTGGAGCAAGGCGCTGATCTTCATGTGCCTGGCCGCCGGCCTGTTCTTCAGCCTGCGCACGCGCTTCATGCAGATCCGCGGCTTCTTCGAGATGTGCCGCCTCACCGTCAAGGGTGAGAAATCCGACGCCGGCGTGTCCTCGTTCCAGGCCCTGGCCATGTCGATGGCCGGCCGCATGGGCATCGGCAACATCGCCGGCGTGGCCACCGCCATCGCCTTCGGCGGCCCCGGTGCCATCTTCTGGATGTGGGTGATGGGCTTCCTAGGCGCGTCCACGTCGTACGTGGAATGCACCCTGGCGCAGATCTACAAGACCAAGGACGCCGAAGGCCGCTACCGCGGTGGCCCGGCGTACTACATCGAAAAGGCCATGGGCCTGAAGTGGTACGCGCTGGCCTTTGCCATCGCCACGATCATCGCCGCCGGCTTCCTGATGCCGGGCGTGCAGGCCAACGCCATTGCCGACAGCATCATCAACGCCTGCCGTGGCACCGCACTGTGCGGCCCGCTCGATGGCCAGGCCTTCGGCATGGAATCGGTGCAGGCGCTGAAGCTGGGCATCGGCATCGTGGTCGCGCTGTTGCTGGGCGTGGTGATCTTCGGCGGCGTCAAGCGCATCGCCAACTTCGCCGAAGTGGTGGTGCCGTTCATGGCCGCCGGCTTCATCCTGATGGCCATCGTCATCATGATCATCAACTACGACCGCGTGCCGGAAATGTTCGGCATCATCTTCAAGAGCGCCTTCGGCACCCACGCCGCGTTCGGCGCGATGATGGGCCTGGCGGTGGAGTGGGGCATCAAGCGCGGCATCTACGCCAACGAAGCCGGCCAGGGCTCGGGCCCGCACGCGGCAGCCGCCTCGGAAGTCTCGCACCCGGCCAAGCAGGGTTACGTGCAGGCTTTCGCCATCTACTTCGACACCATGATGGTGTGTACCGCCACCGCGTTCCTGATCCTGGCCAGCGGCACCTACAACGTGTACTCGCCCGTGGCCGGCGCCGAGCCGATCTTCCAGGGCCTGGCCGGCATTCCGGAAGGCGCGGGCTACGCGCAGGCCGGCGTGGAAGCGGTGCTGCCGGGCTGGGGTTCGGCGTTCGTATCGATCGCCATCTTCTTCTTCGCCTTCACCACCATCATGGCGTACTACTACATGGCCGAGACCAATCTCAGCTATGTGAACCACAACAAGAAGCGCCCGCTGACCGTGCTGCTGCTGCGCCTGGGCATCATCGGCATGGTGGTGTTCGGCGCGTTCCATAATGCAACCCTGGCCTGGGCGCTGGGTGACATCGGCGTGGGCCTGATGGCCTGGCTGAACATCATTGCCATCCTCATCATCCAGAAGCCGGCCATGCTGGCCCTGCGTGATTACGAACGACAGAAGAAGCTCGGCCTCGATCCGACCTTCGACCCCGATGCCCTGGGCATCAAGAACGCCGATTTCTGGCGTCAACGCAAGCTGGAGTTGTCCCGTAGTGAATGATCCCTGGAAGAACGCCCGCCGCCCGTCGTCGCGACCGCCGCGGGCCACCCCGCTGCCACCGCGTGAGGGCGGCACCCCGCCGCCGCCGGGGCGCGGTAACGACGAACTGCGCCTGTATGGCTGGAACGCCGTGCAGGCCCTGTTCGCCAAGCGGCCGCAGGCGTTGCGCAAGCTGTACCTGGTGGAATCGCTGATTCCGCGCATGCAGCCGGTGCTGAAGTGGTGCGTGGCCAACCGCGTGGGCTATCGCGTGGTGGAGGAGGGCGACCTCAACAAGCTGGCTGCCACCACCCACCATGAAGGCCTGGTGGCCGACGTGCTGCGCGCGCCGGTGTTGCCGCTGGCGCAGTGGCTGGCCGAACTGGGCGAAGGCCCGGCGCTGGCACTGTGGCTGGATGGCGTCGGTAATCCGCACAACTTCGGTGCGATCCTGCGCTCTGCCGCGCATTTCGGCGCCAAGGCGCTGCTGCTGCCGTCCAGCAGTACGCTGGCGTTGTCCGGCGCGGCCGCACGCGTGGCCGAGGGCGGCGCAGAGTCGGTGCCGCTGGTGCAGTTGCCTGAGGATGCAGAAGCGATGGCGCAGCTGCGCGCGGCCGGTTTCGGCCTCGCCGCGACCCTGGTCGAGGGTGGCGATGACGTGTTCCGCGCGTCGTTGCCGGCCCGCCTGGTCTACGTGATGGGCGCGGAAAGCGAAGGCATGGATCGCGGCCTGGCCAGCCAGTGTGACCAGCAGCTGTCGATTCCCGGCAGTGGCGCGGTTGAAAGCCTGAATGTCGCTTCCGCCACGGCCGTGTTGCTGGCGCAGTGGGTCAGCCAGCGCGGCTGATGGGCGTGTCTGCGGGCACCGCAAACCGGTGCCCGCACAGCGCAGTTCCAGGCCGAACGGGACTTCCCGGCAGCCGGGCAACGTCTGGCGGTTTTCCTGGCAGTGCCATGCGCAAAGCAGGCATGACGAATTGAAAGTTTCCTTATTGGTGTGCCGTTCCCGGCGACGCAGGGTGGAAGTCCATCCAACGTCGTACAGGAGCGGTTCCCATGCATCATCCTCCTCGCAGTGCGGTGCGTGTCTGCCTGGTACTGGCACTCAGTGCGCTTGCCGTCGTTTCCGCGCAGGCCAACGAGCGCACGCTAGACGGCGTCAACTTCACCGGCCCGCTGATCACGCCCAATCCTGCCGGCATGCCGGCGAGTCACTGGTACGTCGAACCCTATCTGGTGCGGGTCGACAGTTCCTCGTCCTTCGACCACAACGGCGACCGCCAGCGCAGCAGCGAACGCAGCGGCGCGTGGGCGATGGTGGTGCCCATCGCATACGGTTTCAGCGAACGGGTGACCGGCCAGGTCAACCTGAGTGCATCACGCGCCGAATCCGGCAACGCACACAGCCGAGGCTTCCGTGCCGGTGATACCACCGCACGCCTGCAATACCTGTTGCAGGCCCCCAGCGCCGATGGCACCACGCCGGCGGTGTCGATTGCCCTGGTACAGCGCTTCAGCACCGGCAGCCACGACCGCATCACCGGCAATCCGCTGGATGCGCAGGGTGATGGCGTGCAGCGCACCGTCGCCGCGTTGGCCGTGCAGCAGGTGCTGTGGCTGGGCAACGATCGGCCGCTGCGCTGGCGGGCGCAGTTCAGCGCGGGGCCGGCGCCATCGCGAACGGCCATCTCCGGCACCAGCGTGTACGGCACCGAGGACGGCTTCCAGGGCCATATCGCGCGGGGCTCGGTACTGGGTCTTTCCGTGGGCGCCGAGTACAGCTTCAACGAACGCTGGGTCGGCGTGATGGAAGTTGCCGCCAGCCGCGAGACCGGCCAGCGCCTCACCGGTTTCGCGCCCGACGCTGCAGGTGGCGTCCGGCCCATCAACGAACACCGCCCGGCCAGTCGCAACCTGACCTTCGCGCCCGCTGTCGAGTACCACTTCAGCCCGTCGCTGGGGCTGATCGCCGGCGTCGAATTCACCGTTGCCGGCCGCAATACCGGCCGCATCATCAGTCCCCAGGTCGCCCTGGGCATGTTCTTCTGATGGGGGCCCTGCGATGAATGTCGAATCGATCGTCAATGCCGTGCTTGCCGTTGTCTGGAGCCCGTACCTGGTGGTGCTGTGCCTGGCAACGGGCCTGTACTTCAGCGTGCGTACCCGCTTCGTGCAGTTGCGCGCGCTGCCGGACATGCTGCGCCTGATGTTCCGTCACGAGCGCTCCGATGCCGGTGTCTCGCCGTTCCAGGCGTTGTCACTGTCGCTGTCCAGCCGGGTGGGCGTGGGCAATATCGCCGGTGTCGCCATGGCCATTGCCTTCGGCGGTCCGGGCGCGATCTTCTGGATGTGGATCGTCGCCTTCCTCGGTGCCTCCAGCGCGTTCATCGAGTCCACCCTGGCGCAGATCTACAAGGATCGCGACGCCAAGGGGCAGTATCGCGGTGGCCCGGCGTACTACATCGAGAAGGGGCTGGGCCAGCGCTGGTACGCCGTGCTGTTCGCGCTGGTCACGGTGCTGGCGGGGGCAATGCTGGCGGGCACGCAGTCCAACGCCATCACCAGTGCGGTGAACGAAGCGTGGGATGTTCCGGTGATGGTCACCACCGGTGTGCTGCTGGTGGTGTTGGCGGCGATCCTGCTTGGCGGCGTGCGTCGCATCGCGCGCGTCGCCGAATGGGTGGTGCCGGTGATGGCCGTGGCCTATCTGCTGGTCACTGCGGTGGTGATGGTACTCAACATCGAGCGCGTGCCTGAGGTCATCGCCCTGGTGCTGCGCAGCGCCTTCGGTGTTGACGCCGGATTCGGCGCGATGATCGGGACCGCGATCCAATGGGGGGTACGTCGTGGCGTGTTGTCCAACGAAGCTGGCATGGGCAGTGGCGCGCATCCTGCTGCTGCAGCAGAAGTGTCGCACCCGGTGAAGCAGGGGCTGGTGCAGTCGTTCTCGGTGTACATCGACACCATGGTCGTGTGCAGCGCGACGGCCTTCCTGATTCTCTCCACCGGGCTCTACAACGTCTACGACCCGGCGGTGAACGGTGTACCGGACGAGGCGCGCCTGCTGCTGGGCAACCTTCCCGGCGTGGAAGCAGGGCCACGCTTCGTACAGCACGCGGTGGAGTCGGCCTTGCCCGGCTTCGGCAAGTCGTTCGTCGCGCTGGCGATCCTGCCATTCGCGTTCACCACCATCCTGGCCCTGTACTACATGGCCGAAACCAACGTCAGTTACCTCTGCCGCGATCGTCCCCGAGGGTGGGTGATGGGCACCTTCCAGCTGCTGTTCCTGGCCGCTACGGGCTACTCGGCGATGAACAGTGCGACAGTGGCGTGGGCGCTGGGCGACATCGGCGTAGGCATGATGAGCTGGTTGAACATCATCGCCATCCTGCTGCTGCAGAGGCCCGCGCTGGCCGCGCTGCGCGACTACGAAGATCACCGGCGTCACGGGCGTGACCCGTT
>NZ_JAOCLC010000073.1:0-22436 GCF_029845105.1 Stenotrophomonas sp. GD03654
CACTTCGATACGCTCGAAGCACTCGATCTGGTCACCCGGCTTGACGTCGTTGTAGGCCTTCACCGCGATACCGCATTCGGTACCGTTGCGGACTTCCTCGACGTTCTCCTTGAAGCGACGCAGCGATTCCAGCTCGCCCTCGAAGATCACCACGCTGTCGCGCAGCACGCGGATCGGCTTGTTGCGCTTGACCACGCCCTCGATGACCATCGAACCGGCGACGGCGCCCAGCTTGGAGCTGCGGAAGACGTCGCGGACCTCGGCGATACCGATGATCTCTTCGCGGATCTCCACGCCCAGCAGACCGGAGGCCACCTGCTTCACCTGATCGATCACGTCATAGATGATCGAGAAGTAACGCAGGTCCACGCCGTTGGATTCAATGATCCGACGGGCCGAAGCATCCGCACGCACGTTGAAGCCGATGACGGTGGCCTTGGAAGCGGCCGCCGAGTTGGCGTCCGACTCGGTGATGCCGCCCACGCCGGAGTGGATCACGTTGATGCGGATGTCTTCGTTGGACAGCGCGACCAGTGCCTGGCTCAGGGCCTGCACCGAACCCTGCACGTCGGCCTTGATGACCAGGTTGAGGACCTGCTGGCCCTCGCCCTTGCCCAGGGTCGCCATGATGTCTTCCATGCGGCTGCCAGCGGTGGCGACCAGGCGCGATTCACGGCGCTTGGTCTCACGCTGCTGGGCAACGTCCTTGGCCAGACGCTCGTCCTCGACGACCACGAAGTCGTCACCGGCTTCCGGCACGCCGGACAGACCCAGGACCTGCACCGGGATGGACGGGCCGGCGAACTCCGGCTGCTTGCCGGTTTCGTCGAACAGCGCACGCACGCGGCCGTACTGGATGCCGCACACCAGGTAGTCGCCCTTCTTCAGGCGGCCCTGCTGCACCAGCACGGTGGCGACCGGGCCTCGGCCCTTGTCCAGCGACGATTCGATCACCACGCCTGCGGCGCGGCCTTCGTCGACCGCCTTCAGTTCCAGCAGTTCGGCCTGGATCGAGATGGCATCCAGCAGGTCGTCGACGCCCAGACCGGTCTTGGCCGAGATCTCCACCATCTGGGTGTCACCACCGAAGTCTTCGGCCACGACCTGCTCGGACAGCAGTTCGTTCTTGACCCGCATCGGGTCGGCATCGGACTTGTCGATCTTGTTGATCGCCACGATCAGCGGCACACCCGCCGAACGCGCGTGCTGGATCGCTTCCTTGGTCTGCGGCATGACACCGTCATCGGCGGCCACGACCAGCACCACGATGTCGGTCAGCTTGGCGCCGCGCGCACGCATCGAGGTGAATGCCGCGTGGCCCGGGGTATCCAGGAAGCTGATCACGCCCTTCGGCGTATCCACGTGGTAGGCACCGATGTGCTGGGTGATGCCGCCGGCTTCGCCGGTGGCGACCTTGGTGCGGCGGATGTAATCCAGCAGCGAGGTCTTGCCGTGGTCGACGTGACCCATGATGGTGACCACCGGCGGACGCTGGGTGGCTTCGCCCTGGTTTTCACCGGTCGAGGCCAGCAGTGCGTCTTCGGCGTCGTTGTCGTTGGCACGGATCGCCTTGTGGCCGAGTTCTTCGGTCACCAGCGCGGCAGTGTCATGGTCGATGGACTGGGTGATGGTGGCCATCACGCCCATCTTGAACAGCGCCTTCACCACCTCGCCGCCCTTCAGCGCGAGCTTCTGCGCCAGGTCGGCCACAGTGATGGTGTCGCCGATCGCCACTTCACGCACCACCGGTGCGGTCGGACGCTCGAAGGCGTGCGGACCGGCGTTGCTGCCACCACGCGACATGTCGCGACGGCCGCCACTCTGGTTGCGACCACCCGGACGACCCCGGGTGTTGCTGTTGTTGCTGTTGCCACGACGCGCACGATCAGCCGCCGACAGATGCATCTGGCCGGCAAAGCGATCACCCGGGCCACGCTCGTTGCGCGGCGCGCTGCGGTTGTTGCGGTCGTCGCTGCGCGGCGGTGCCGGCGGTGCACCACGCGGTGCGGCCGGAGCGGCAGCCGGGGTACGCGGCGGGCGCGGCGCGGTTTCGTCGATCGGAGCGCGCACCTTCGGCTTGCTGGCAGCCAGCGCCTCGGCCGCCTTGGCGGCAGCGGCAGCTTCCTCGGCGGCCTTCTTCTCGGCCTCTGCGCGTTCCTTGGCGGCGACCTCTTCCTCACGGGCGCGGACAATGGCTTCGTCGCGCAGACGATCCTTCTCGGCCAGTGCCTGCTGTTCGGCGAGGTTGCGCGCGCGCGACTCTTCCAGCTTGCGCAGGATGTCGGCGCGTTCTTCGTCCGGGGTCATGGCGCGAGCACCATCCTTGACGTAGGTACGCTTCTGGCGCACCTCGACATTCACGGTCGTCTTGCTGCGACCGGAACTGACCGTCACTTCCTGCTGTTTCCGGCGGTTGAGCGTGATCTTCTTTGCAGACTGATCAGTTTCTTCCGGGGCCTGCTCGGGCTTGCCGTGCGAACGACGAAGGAAGCCCAGGAGCTTCACCTTCTCGGTGCTGGTCACGACCTGGTCGGGACCGCTGAACTTCATGCCGGCACCGGCCAGCTGTTCCAGCAGTTTTTCGACCGGCGTGTTGACCAGTTCGGCAAGCTTGCGGATGGTGGTTTGCTGCGACATTCGGATCCTATGATCTTGTGGGCGCCCCCCCGCATCTGGAGGTGGCGCGGATTCTACGCCCTGAGCGGCTCAGGGCCCTGTTCATTGCCGGCTCATTCGCCGCGTTCCAGTCGGGCGATCTCCTCGGCACGTGCGGCCAGGATCAGCGCAGCGGCGCGCGCCTGATCCAGCCCTTCGATGCCGAAGTCCATGACCTCGTCGGCGGCCAGATCGGACAGGTCCTCACTGGTGCGCACGCCGTGGCCGGCCAGCGCATATGCGGTGGCTTCGTCCATGCCCTTCAGGGACAGCAGGTCCTGCGCCGGCTGGCCGTCTTCAAGGCCTTCCTCGACTGCCAGGGCCTCATTGAGCAGCGCATCGCGGGCACGAGCGCGCAGCTCTTCGACGATGTCTTCGTCGAAACCTTCCACGGCCAGCAGTTCGCCGACCGGGACATATGCGATTTCCTCGACGGTGCCGAAGCCTTCGCTGACCAGGATGCCGGCGATTTCCTCGTCCACTTCCAGCTTGTCCATGAACAGCTGGCGGGCCGAAGCCTGCTCGGCCTCCGACTTGGCGGTGACCTGGTCCTGGGTCATCACGTTGAGCTGCCAGCCGGTCAGGCGGCTGGCCAGGCGCACGTTCTGGCCGCCCTTGCCGATTGCCTGGGCCAGGCGGTCTTCGGCAACAGCCAGGTCCATCGAGTGCTTGTCTTCATCGACGATGATCGACTGCACTTCGGCCGGCGCCATCGCGTTGATGACGAAGTTGGCCGGGTTGTCGTTCCACAGCACGATGTCCACGCGCTCGCCATTGAGCTCGTTGGACACGGCCTGCACGCGCGAACCGCGCATGCCGATGCAGGCACCGATCGGATCGGTGCGCTGGTCGTGGGCCAGCACGGCGATCTTGGCGCGGTCGCCCGGATCGCGGGCACAGGCCTTGATTTCCACCAGGCCCTGACCGACTTCCGGCACTTCCAGCTTGAACAGCTCGATCATGAATTCCGGGGCGGCGCGGCTGATGAACAGCTGCGGGCCACGCGGTTCCGAACGGACTTCGGCCAGGTAGCCGCGCACGCGGTCACCAGCGCGCAGCACGTCGCGCGGAATGCCCTTGTCCTTCGGGATGAAGCCTTCGGCGTTGCCACCGAGGTCGACATAGATGTTGCCGCGCTCGGCGCGCTTGACCACACCCGTGATCAGCTCGCCGACGCGATCCTTCCACGCATCCACGACCTGCTGGCGCTCGGCTTCGCGCACGCGCTGGACGATGACCTGCTTGGCGGCCTGGGCGGCAATGCGGCCGAAATCCGGGTTTTCGATCTGCTCTTCGATGTAGTCGCCGACGTCCACGCCTTCGGCTTCATCGACGGCATCCATCAGGCGGATCTGGCGGTCCGGCGATTCCATGACCACGTCATCGGCCACCACTTCCCAGCGGCGGAAGGTTTCGTAGCTGCCATCCTTGTGGTCGATGACCACACGGGTCAGCACTTCCTCGTCGGGATAGCGCTTCTTCGCTGCCGAGGCCAGGGCGGCCTCGATGGCATCGAAGATTACTTCACGCGGCACGCCCTTCTCGTTGGCGACCGCGTCGACTACCAGCAACAGTTCCTTGCTCATTGGCTCACTCCGCGCGCGGCTTTTTTGCCGCCGGCTCGTTGGAAGAAGAATTCGTGTTCGGCTTCGGACGCTTCGGTGCCGGACCGGTCGGCTTGCTCGGGGCCAGCCCCAGCGCCACCCAGTCGGGCATGATCCGTGCCTTGTCGATGTTGTCGGCCGACACGACCACTTCGGCCTTGTCGACGATGAAGGTGATGGCACCTGCGGTCTCGTCGATGGCTTCGATGCGGCCCTGCAGGCGGCGACGGTTGTCCTGCGGCAGCTTCAGCGTGACCTTGGCCATTTCGCCGAGGTGACGGCCGAACTGCTCCAGGTTGAACAGCGGGCGATCGACGCCCGGCGAAGACACTTCCAGCGTGTAGTTGCCGCTGATCGGGTCTTCGACGTCCATCTGTGCCGACACTTCGCGGCTGACCCGCTCGCAGTCGTCGACATTGATGATGCGCTCGGGCTGTTCAGCCAGCGGCACGTCGATGTAAAGGCGCAGGGTCGCACCGCCGGGGGCCGGCAGATACTCAACGCCCAGCAGCTCCAGGCCCAGCGACACAACGGTCGGGGCGAGCAGATTCGCGATGTCGGTTGCCTTGTCGCTCACAGCCTGCCTTGATCTCTATGGTTGGGTGCCGGCCTTGGCCAGCATGGAAACATGACGCCCCGGAAACGACAAAGGGCCCGCTGGGCCCCTTTTCCGGAAAGACTCCGGTGACTGGATTCCGGTTGCAACCTGCAGTGCCTGCCGGTTGCGGCCCTCCTTCCGGGTCCGGACTCCCGCTGGGAGGCCGCCTTCAGGGGTATTGCTAGGCCGCTGATGATAGCGACTGCACCGCGCTGGTGCAAGGTGCGGGGCCGAGACCAGGCCCCTTTTCCACACCGGCAGTCGAGCATGGCTCGACTCTACCAAAACGGAACCAATCCAAAGAAAAACGCCCTCGAAGCAGGACTTCGAAGGCGATCTCTTTACTTGGTAGCGGGGGCAGGATTTGAACCTGCGACCTTCGGGTTATGAGCCCGACGAGCTGCCAGACTGCTCCACCCCGCATCAGAAGCGGAATTATGAGGCATAACTTCAAAACCTGCAAGCTTTTCCTCATTCATCGAACTGGTTGGCGCCGATTCGATGTGTTGGTAGCGGGGGCAGGATTTGAACCTGCGACCTTCGGGTTATGAGCCCGACGAGCTGCCAGACTGCTCCACCCCGCACCGGAAGTGTTTGAACTGCTGCCCTGCTCTTTCGAGGAGGGCTACCGCAACGATGTTCTGGCTGAACCGCTGCAGTGACAACTCAGGCTGCGCATATTACACGAATCGCGCAGCTTTGTGTCAACTTTTATGCAAGATGCGCAAATGCCTGCTGGCACCAGACCATGATCGGGTTCCAGGCCAGGCCCAGCGCCAGCAGCGCCAGCGCGTTCACGCCGAGTACCAGGCCCAGCACGCGGTCGTTGCTGCGCGGCATGGCCTCGCCCACCGGCTCATCGAAGTACATGACCTTGATGACGCGCAGGTAGTAGAAGCAGCCGACCACAGCACACAGCACGCCGAGAATGGCCAGCCACAGCAGGCCGCCGTTGACGGCCGCGCCCAGCACCGCCAGCTTGGTCCAGAAGCCCAGGAACGGCGGGATGCCGGCCAGCGACGCCATGATGCACAGCACCAGGCCGGCCATCCACGGGTTGCGGGCATTCAGGCCCTTTAAGTCTTCGATGTTCTCGGCTTCGAAACCGGCACGCGACAGCGCGATGATCGCACCGAAGGCGGCGGTGGACATGATGGCGTAGGCCAGCGCGTAGAACAGCGCGGCGGCATAGCCCTGCGAACCGCCACCGGCGATACCCATCAGCAGGAAGCCGATGTGCGAGACGGTGGAGAACGCCAGCATGCGCTTGAGGTTGCTCTGCGCGATGGCCATCAGGTTGCCGATGACCAGCGAGACCGCAGCCAGGCCGGCAATCAGCAGCTGCAGTTCGGTCGACAGCGGACCCACGCCCATTTCCAGCAGGCGGTAGGCCATGCCGAACGCGGCCAGCTTCGGCGCCGAGCTGATGAACAGAGCGATCGGTGCCGGAGCACCCTGGTACACGTCCGGCAGCCACATGTGGAACGGCGCGGCACCCAGCTTGAAGGCGACGCCGGCGATCATGAACACCGCACCGGTGATCAGCAGCACGCGCTCTTCCGAGTGCGGGATGGCCTCACGGATGACGTCCAGGTGCAGGCTGCCGGTGGCGCCGTAGATCAGCGACATGCCGTACAGCAGCAGGCCCGAGGCCAGCGAACCCAGCACGATGTACTTCATCGCCGCTTCCGAGGCCAGGCCGTTCTCACGGTTGCTGGCAACCAGCGCGTAGGAGCACAGCGCCAGCAGTTCCAGGCCCAGGTAGACCATCAGCAGGCTGCCGGCCGAGACCAGGATCATCATGCCGGCGGTGCCGAACAGGATCAGCACCGGGATCTCGCCCTGGAACAGGTTGCGGTCACGCAGGTAACGCCAGCCGTAGACCAGGGTCAGGCCGCTGAGCAGCACGATCCCGGTCTTCATCACGTCCGCGGCGGTATCGCGCACGAACATGCCATGGAAGACCTCCCCCTGCCCGCCCACGCCGGTGGCCAGCATGAACAGCACCACGGCCAGCGCAGCGAGCGAGAACAGGTGGGTGACGATCTTGTTCCGGTTGCTGACGAACAGGTCGAGGATCATCAGGGCGAAGGCGCTGCCGATCAGCACCAGCTCGGGAGCGAGTGGTGGCAGGTCAGCGGCGGTCAATGGCAGCAGCGGCGAGGTGGTCATCATCAAATCCTGGAATTACAGCAGCTTGCTGGATGCGATCTGCATCGCCAGCTTCGCGATCGAGGGCTCCATCAGGTCGGTCAGCGGCTTGGGGTAGATGCCCAGGGCCAGCACGCCGGCGGCAAACACGCCCAGCACCAGCCATTCGCGACCGTTGATGTCCTTCAGTTCGGCAACGTGGCTGTTGGCCACTTCGCCGAAGAAGATGCGCTTGTACAGCCACAGGGTGTAGGCGGCGCCGATGATCAGGGTGGTGGCCGCGCCCAAGGCGATCCACGGATTACGCTGGAAGGCCGCGAGGATGACCATGAACTCGCCGACGAAACCGCTGGTGCCCGGCAGGCCGGCATTGGCCATGAAGAACAGCATGGCGAAGGTCGCAAACCAAGGCATCACGTTGACCACGCCGCCGTAATCGGCGATGCGGCGGCTGTGCATGCGGTCGTACAGCACGCCGACGCTGGAGAACATCGCGCCGGACACGAAGCCGTGCGAGATCATCTGCACCATGGCGCCCTGCAAGCCCAGGCGGGCGGCATCGGCGTTGCCGGCTTCACGCACCAGCCACAGCGCGATGAAGGTGCCGAGGGTGACGAAACCCATGTGTGCGATCGACGAATAGGCGATCAGCTTCTTCATGTCGTCCTGCACCAGGGCGACCAGGCCGACGTAGATCACGGCGATCAGCGACAGCGCGATCACCAGCCACGCCCATTCCTGCGACGCGTCCGGGACGATCGGCAGATTGAAGCGCAGGAAGCCGTAGCCACCGATCTTCAGGGCGATGGCGGCCAGGATCACCGAACCGGCGGTCGGCGCTTCCACGTGGGCGTCCGGCAGCCAGGTGTGGACCGGGAACATCGGCACCTTGACCGCGAAGGCGATCAGGAACGCGAAGAAGATCCAGGTCTGCTCCTTGGCCGACAGCGGCAGCGCGTACAGGTCAGCCAGCTGGAAGCTGCCGCCCTTCATGTACAGGTAGATCAGTGCCACCAGCATCAGCACCGAGCCGAGGAAGGTGTACAGGAAGAACTTCAGCGCGGCGTAGATGCGGCGCGGGCCACCCCAGACACCGATGATCAGGAACATCGGGATCAGCATCGCCTCGAAGAACACGTAGAACAGCATCGCGTCCGTGGCCGAGAAGATACCGACCGTGACGCCTTCCAGGATCAGGAAGGCGGCCACGTACTGGTTGACGCGCTTGTCGATGGCGCTCCAGGCGCCGATCAGGGCAAGCACGCTGACCAGGGTGGTCAGCAGGATCAGCGCCACGGCGATGCCGTCCACGCCCAGGTTGTAGCCGATCTTGTACGCCGGGATCCAGGCATGGGTCTCGACGAACTGCAGACCGTCGATGCCCGCGTTGTAGCCGCTCAGCAGCGAGAGGCTCGCCACGAACGTCAGCACCGCTACGCCCAGGGACGCCCAGCGGGCGGTCTGCGCATCACGGATCGCAAGGATCAGGGCGCCACCGATGATCGGCAGCCAGATGAGGACACTGAGTAGAGGCCAGTTCGACACGTCTTCTTATTCCGTACAGGTCATCAACGCAGGTAATGCATCAGCACGCCCAGAAGGGCAATCAGGCCGATGATCATCGCGAAGGCGTAGTGATAGAGGAAACCGGATTGGGTACGACGCAGCACGCCGGCTGCGACGTCCACAACACGTGCCGAAAGATTGACCACGCCGTCGACGATGTTGCTGTCGATCCAGCGTGCGACCTTGCCCAGCTTGACGCTGCCACCGGCAAAGCCATCGATCCACAGCTTGTCGAAGCCGTACTTGTTTTCCAGCACCGACACCAGCGGGGCGAAGGTCTTGCGCGCCCTGCCCGACAGGTCCGGCTTCCACAGGTAGAACAGCGCAGCCAGCAGGAAGCCCGCCAGGGTCAGCCAGAACGGCGGCAGCATCATGCCGTGCAGCGCGAACGCCACCGGCCCGTGGAACTCTTCGCCCAGGAAGGCAACGGTGTTCTTGGCCGGATCGTAGAAGTCGACGATGCCGGTAAAGAACGTGTTGACCTGGCCCTTGATCGCCGCGTGGGCGTGGTGGCCAGCCCAGTCGGTGCCGTGCAGCATCGGACCAATGCTGAAGAAACCGATGGCGATCGAAGGGATGGCCAGCAGGATCAGCGGCAGGGTCACCACCCACGGGGTTTCATGCGGCTCATGCGGACCGTGGCCATGGCCGTGGTCGTCATGGGCATCGCCGTGATGGGCATCAGCATGGTGGGCGTCAGCGGCGTGGTGATCGTCATGGCCATGGCCGTGATCATCATGCGCGTCGCGGAAGCGCTCCTTGCCGTGGAAGGTCAGGAACAGCAGGCGGAAGCTGTAGAAGCTGGTCACCAGCACGCCACCCAGCACGGCCCAGTAGCCATAGGTGGCCACCCAGCTGTTCTGCATGTGCGCGTGGATCTCGGCGGCCTCGATGATGGTGTCCTTCGAGTAGAAGCCGGAGAAGAACGGCGTACCGACCAGTGCCAGCGTACCGATCCACATGGTGACGAAGGTGATCGGCATGTACTTGCGCAGGCCGCCCATCTTGCGCATGTCCTGCTCGTGGTGCATCGCGATGATGACCGAACCGGCACCCAGGAACAGCAGCGCCTTGAAGAAGGCGTGGGTCATCAGGTGGAACACGGCCGCCGAATAGGCCGACACACCCAGCGCCACGGTCATGTAGCCCAGCTGCGACAGCGTGGAGTACGCAACGACGCGCTTGATGTCGTTCTGCACGATGCCGATCAGGCCGGTGAAGAACGCGGTGGTGGCACCGATGAACAGGATGAAGTTCAGCGCGGTCTGCGACAGCTCGAACAGCGGCGACATGCGGGTGACCATGAAGATGCCGGCGGTCACCATCGTCGCGGCGTGGATCAGCGCCGAGATCGGGGTCGGGCCTTCCATCGAATCCGGCAGCCACACGTGCAGCGGAACCTGGGCCGACTTGCCCATGGCACCGATGAACAGGCAGATGCAGATGACCGTGGCGATCGACCAGATCACCGGCTCGTTCAGCAGCTGCATGCCCAGGATCGTGCCGTCCCAGATCTGCAGCTGGGCACGCGGGTCAGCCAGCATGCCGGCCTGCGAGAACACCTGCGAGTAGTCCAGGGTGCCGAACACCCACAACACGCCGGCGATGCCCAGCAGGAAGCCGAAGTCACCGACGCGGTTGACCAGGAACGCCTTCATGTTGGCGAAGATCGCGGTCGGGCGCTTGAACCAGAAGCCGATCAGCAGGTACGACACCAGGCCCACCGCTTCCCAGCCGAAGAACAGCTGCAGGAAGTTGTTGCTCATCACCAGGGTGAGCATCGAGAAGGTGAACAGCGAGATGTAGCTGAAGAACCGCTGGTAGCCCGGATCGTCCTGCATGTAGCCGATCGTGTAGATATGGACCAGCAGCGACACGAAGGTCACCACCACCATCATCATCGCGGTCAGCTTGTCGACCATGAAGCCGACGTGGGCCGAGTACTGGCCGACTTCGAAGAACGTGTAGATGTTCTGGTTGAACGGCTGCGCGCCGCCCCAGAGCAGCTGGTAGAGCGTGTACATCGACAGGCCGCAGGCAACCGCAACGCCGAGGATGGTGATGGTCTGCGCGCCGAAGCGCTTGACCTGGCGACCGAACAGGCCGGCGATGATGCTGCCGAACAGCGGTGCAAGCACCACTGCGATCAACAGACTCTTGGAGAGAGTGATTTCCATCTGTGGATCAGCCCTTCAACGAATCGACTTCGCCGACATTGATCGTGCGGCGGGTACGGAACAGGGTCACCAGGATCGCCAGGCCGATGGCGGCTTCCGCGGCGGCGACGGTCAGGATGAAGAACACGAACAGCTGGCCGGACGGATCGCCCAGCTGACGCGAGAACGCGACGAAATTGACGTTCACCGACAGCAGCATCAGCTCGATCGACATCAGCAGGACGATGACGTTCTTCCGGTTGAGGAAGATGCCGGCCAGGCTGATGGCGAACAGCACCGCGCCCAGCGCAAGCATGTGGCCAAGGGTAATCACGGCTGGGTCTCCTCGCCGGCGGCCGGCTTGCTGTTGCTGTGCACGACCGGTGCCTCGGCGCCCATCTTGACCATGCGCAGACGCTGGCCGGCCTTGACCATGGTCTGCTCGCCCGGGTTCTGGCTCTTCACGCCGGTACGGCGACGCAGGGTCAGCATCACGGCGGCAACCACGGCCACGGTCAGGATGACCGCAGCGAACTCGAACGGCAGCAGGTATTCGGTGAACAGCGTGCGGGCCAGCCAGGTGACGTTGGAGCTGTCGGCGGCGAGCGCGGCGGCGTTGTCGGCCGGGAACGGGGTAACCGCCCTGCCCTTCACGCCGATCAGGATCAGCATCTGCACCAGCATCGCCACGGCAACGATGAGACCGACCGGCAGGTAGCGCACCCAGCCCTCACGCATCTTGGTGGGATCGATGTCGAGCATCATCACCACGAACAGGAACAGCACCATCACCGCGCCGACATACACCAGCACCAGTGCCACACCGAGGAACTCGGCGCCGACCAGCAGCCAGACGCAGGCGATGGAGAAGAAGGTCAGCACCAGGCAGAGCACGGCGTGAACCGGGTTGCGCACGCTGATCACCGCACCGGCCGAAACCGTTGCCGCGATGGCGAACACCCAGAAAGCGATATTTACCCAATCCATCTCTCGACCTCAGCGGTAAGCGGCATCGGCGGCGCGACGCTCGGCGATCTCGGACTCGAGACGGTCGCCCAGGGCCAGCAGCTGCGGCTTGGTAACGATGTTTTCGCCACGATTCTCGAAGTGGTACTCGAGGATGTGGGTTTCGACGATCGAGTCCACCGGGCAGCTTTCTTCGCAGAAGCCGCAGAAGATGCACTTGAACAGATCGATGTCATAGCGCGTGGTACGGCGGGTGCCGTCTTCGCGCTTGGCCGAGTCGATGGTGATGGCCAGTGCAGGGCACACCGCTTCGCACAGCTTGCAGGCGATGCAGCGCTCTTCACCGTTGGGGTACCGGCGCAGGGCGTGCAGGCCACGGAAGCGCGGCGACTGCGGGAACTTCTCCATCGGGTACATCATCGTGTACTTGGGCTTGAAGCTGTACTTCAGCGTCAGCCAAAGGCCACCCAGGAGTTCGAGCAGCAGCAGGCTCTTGAAGTAATGGGTAATCCTGTTCATCACTTAGACGCCCTTTTGAATCACGCCGAAGAACACCATGACGGCGGTAACCGCGATCCACAGAATGGCCAGCGGAATGAAGACCTTCCAGCCCAGGCGCATGATCTGGTCATAGCGGAAGCGCGGGAAGCTGGCACGGAACCAGATGTAGGCACTGGCGAAGAAGAACACCTTGACGAACAGCCACGGTGCACCGCCCTTCCAGATCCAGTCGACCAGCGGCGAGATGTCGCCCGGGTTGACCCAGCCCTGGATCGGGCTCAGCCAGCCGCCAAGGAAGAAGATCGAGATCAGGAAGCTGATCAGGATCATGTTGGCGTATTCGGCCAGGAAGAACAGCGCGAACGCACCGCCCGAGTACTCGACCATGTGACCGGCGACGATTTCCGATTCACCTTCCACCACGTCGAACGGCGCGCGGTTGGTTTCGGCCACGCCCGACACCCAGTAGATGACGAACAGCGGGAACAGCGGCAGCAGGAACCAGTCGAAGAAACCGGAATCGCCGGCCTGCGCCATCACGATGTTGCTCAGGTTCAGGCTGCCCGACGCGATCATCACGCCCACCAGGGCGAAGCCCATCGCGATTTCGTAGCTGATCATCTGCGCCGAAGCGCGCATGGCACCCAGGAACGCGTACTTCGAGTTCGACGCCCAGCCGGCCAGGATGATGCCGTAGATGCCCAGCGAGGTCATCGCCAGCAGGTACAGCAGGCCAGCGTTGGCATTGGACAGCACAATCTGCGAATCGAAGGGCACCACCGACCAGGCCGCGAAGGCCGGCGCCAGGGTGATCAGCGGTGCCAGCAGGTAGATCGCCTTGTTGGCGCTGCTCGGCTGGACCACTTCCTTGAACAGCAGCTTGAAGACGTCGGCGAAGGCCTGGAAGATGCCCATGCCCACGTACATCGGGCCGTGGCGGACGTGCATCCAGCCGATCAGCTTGCGTTCCCAGACCACGTAGAAGGCCACCGAGATGATCACCGGAACGGTGATCACCAGGATCTTCAGGATGATCCAGATCAGCGCGCCGATGTCACCGAGGCCAAGCAGCCACTGGTGCAGCGGATCGACCGCGTTCAACAGCAATTCGTTCATGCAGCCACCACCGATACGCGAGCGGCACCCAGCGGCGCGGTCGCGCCGTGGCCCGATTCAATCCAGACCGAACCCGCAGCGACGCGGGCGTCGACCACCACCGGCAGGGTGGCCTTGCCGGCATCAGTGCCGACCTTGGCCATCTGCCCTTCCTGCAGCTGCAGGCGAGCGGCATCTTCAGCGTTCAGCACGATGCGCGGGGCGTTGTTGAGCGGATGCGACTGCAGCGCCGGCGCACGACGGACCACCGCGTCGGTGCGGTAGATCGCAGCGGTCGAAGCCACTTCCAGGCCTTCACCGGCGACCACCGGCTGCGCCGAAGCAGCGACGGTGACCGACACCGGGGCCAGGCTGGCGCGCAGGCCGGCCAGGTCGGTGAAGTCGAAACCGGCCAGCGCCATGTCGCCGCCCAGGGCGCGCAGCACGCGCCAGCCTTCACGGGCCTCGCCCGGCAGCTTGCCGCCGGCACGGGCCGACTGCTCGCGACCATCGAGGTTGGTCAGGGTGGCGTCGATTTCCGGCAGCGCACCGATCGGCAGGATCACGTCGGCGACGTCGCGGGTGGAGGCACAGGCGAACTGGCTGAAGGCCACCACCTGGGCTCCGACCAGCGCCTTGCGCGCGGCGGGAGCGTCGGCGAAGTCCAGGCCCGGCTCCAGGCCGTACACCACGTAGGCCTGGCGCGGCTGCGCCAGCATCGCGGCGACGTCCTTGCCGGCCGGCAGCACGCCGGCGCGGGCCAGGCCCACGGCGTTGGCGCCCTGCGGGATGCGGCACAGCTTGGCACCGGTGGCGGCAGCGAAGTCACGCGCAGCGGCGCGGATCGCGGCAGCCTGCGGGTGGTTTTCGGCGATGCCACCAACGATCAGCACGGTGTTGTTGCCGCCCTGCACTGCCGAACGCAGCTCGGCGTTGGCCAGCGCGTCGACGAACTTCGACGGCGCGACGATCTGCTTGCCGGCGATGCTGAAGGCGAAGTCGAAGTCCACCGGGTTGACGACGTGGATCTTCGCGCCGTTGGTGGTCTGCGCCTTGCGCAGGCGGGCGTGCAGCAGCGGCAGTTCGTGGCGGATGTTGCTGCCCAGAACCACGATGCGGTCGGCGCCTTCGATCTCGGCCAGCGGCAGGCCGAACACTTCGGCGGTTGCGGCGTCGGAGAAATCGCGGTTGTTGATGCGGTGGTCGATGTTGCTCGAGCCCAGGCCCTTGGCCAGGCGGGCCAGCAGCGCGCCTTCCTCGTTCGAGGTGGACGGATGCACCAGCACGCCCAGGTTGTCGCCCTGGTTGGCCTTGAGGATCTCGGCGGCCGCGGCCAGGCCTTCGGCCCAGCTCACTTCCTTCCACTCGCCATTGACCTTGCGCAGCGGCTTGACCGCACGGTCTTCGCTGTACAGGCCCTGGTGCGAGTAGCGGTCACGGTCGGACAGCCAGCACTCGTTCACCGCTTCGTTGTCGCGCGGCACGGTACGCAGCACTTCGCCGCGACGCACGTGCAGGAACAGGTTCGAACCCATCGCGTCGTGGTAGCCCAGCGATTCGCGCGCAGTCAGCTCCCACGGGCGGGCACGGAACTGGAACACCTTGTTGGTCAGCGCGCCGACCGGGCAGACGTCGACGACGTTGCCGGACAGCTCGGTGGTCAGCGGCTTGCCGTCGAAGGTGCCGATCTGCAGGTTCTCACCGCGGTACATGCCACCCAGTTCATAGGTACCGGCAACGTCGGCGGTGAAGCGGACGCAGCGGGTGCACTGGATGCAGCGGGTCATCTCGGTGGCGACCAGCGGGCCCATGTCCTCGTCCGGCACCACACGCTTGCGCTCGTTGAAGCGGCTGACCGAACGGCCATAGCCCAGCGACACGTCCTGCAGCTCGCACTCGCCGCCCTGATCGCAGATCGGGCAGTCCAGCGGGTGGTTGATGAGCAGGAACTCCATCACCGAGCGCTGGAACTTCAGTGCCTTCTCGCTGCGGGTGGCGACCTTCATGCCATCCATCACCGGAGTGGCGCAGGCCGGCGCCGGCTTCGGCGACTTTTCCACGTCCACCAGGCACATGCGGCAGTTGGCGGCGATCGGCAGCTTCTCGTGGTAGCAGAAGCGCGGAATCGAGATACCGGCCTTGTCGGCCGCCTGGATGATCATCGAACCCTTGGGCACTACCAGGGACTTGCCATCGATTTCGATGGTCACGTGATCCGGTGGCACGTTCGGGTTTACGGGTTGCGCGCTCATGCGGCGGCTGCCTCCACCTTCTTGCCGTCAACCATCGAATGACCGTTGACGATGTAGTACTCGAATTCGTCCCAGAACTGGCGCAGGAAGCCCTGGATGGGCCATGCAGCCGCTTCACCGAACGCACAGATGGTGTGGCCTTCGATCTGGCCGGCCACCGCCTTCAGCTGGTGCAGGTCTTCCATCGTGGCCTTGCCGGCGACGATGCGCTCCAGCACGCGGTGCATCCAGCCGGTGCCTTCACGGCACGGGGTGCACTGGCCGCACGATTCCTTGTGGAAGAACTGGCTGATGCGGCAGGCGAACTTGACGCAGCAGACGCTGTCGTCGAGAACCACGATCGCACCCGAACCCAGGCCGGAGCCCAGCGCACGGATGGTGTCGTAGTCCATCGGCAGATCCTGCAGCTCGGCCGCGGTCAGCACCGGCATCGACACGCCGCCCGGGATCGCGCCCTTGAGGGTACGGCCCGGACGCAGGCCACCGGCCATTTCCAGCAGGTCGTGGAACTTGGTGCCCAGCGGCACTTCGAAGTTGCCGCCGTTCTGCACGCAGCCGGACACCGAGAAGCACTTCGGACCGCCGTTGGCGGTCAGGCTCAGGCCCTTGAACCACTCCGGACCGTTGCGGATGATCGCCGGCACCGAACCATAGGTTTCGGTGTTGTTGATCGTCGACGGCTTGCCGTACAGGCCGAAGTTGGCCGGGAACGGCGGCTTGTAGCGCGGCTGGCCCTTCTTGCCTTCCAGCGATTCCATCAGCGCGGTTTCTTCGCCGCAGATGTACGCGCCGGCGCCCAGCGCACCGTAGATGTCGATGTCCACGCCCGAGCCCATCACGTTCTTGCCCAGCCAGCCGTTTGCATAGGCATCGGCCAGGGCCTGCTCGAAGTGCTCGAACGGCTCGTGGTGGAACTCACCGCGCAGGTAGTTGTAACCCACGGTCGAACCGGTGGCGTAGCAGGCGATCGCCATGCCTTCCACCACCGAATGCGGGTTGTAGCGCAGGATGTCGCGATCCTTGCAGGTGCCCGGCTCGGATTCGTCCGAATTGCAGAGGATGTACTTCTGCATGTTGCCCTTGGGCATGAAGGACCACTTCAGGCCGGTCGGGAAGCCGGCGCCACCGCGGCCGCGCAGGCCCGAGGCCTTGACCATCTCGATGACCTGCTCCGGCGGGATCTTCTCTTCGAGGATCTTGCGCAGGGCGGCGTAGCCACCGGTCTTCAGGTAGCTTTCGTACGACCACGGAGTGTCGTAATGCAGGGTGGTGTAGACCACCTGGTGCGGCAGCGGCGCCGGGCCGACCGGACCCTTGGATTCGTGGTGATGTGCCATGCCCTTACTCCAGCCCGTCCAGCAGCTCGTCGACCTTTTCCAGGGTCAGACGCTCATGGTAGTGACCGTTGATGACCATCATCGGCGCGCCGCCACAACCGGCCAGGCACTCTTCCTCGCGCTTGAGGTAGACGCGGCCGTCCGGGGTCGATTCACCGTGCTTGATGCCCAGCTTCTTCTCGCAATGGCGGACGATGTCCTCGGCGCCATTGAGCCAGCAGCTGATGTTGGTGCAGATGGCCACGTTGTTGCGGCCCACCTTCTCGGTCTCGAACATCGAGTAGAAGCTGGCGACCTCGTAGGCCCACACCGGCGGCAGGTCAAGGTACTTGGCCACGCCGGCGATCAGCTCGTCGGTCAGCCAACCCTCGTTCTGCTCCTGGGCCGCATGCAGGCCCTGCAGCACGGCAGAGCGCTTGCGGTCCGGCGGGAACTTGGACAGCCAGTGATCGATGTGAGCGCGGGTCTTGTCGCTCAGCACCACCATCGGGTCGACGTCGCGCGCCGCCTCGAAATTACCTGTCGCCTTCATCGGCCGACCTCAGCGAAATGCATAACGTGAAATTCCAGAAACTGCGGCGCCGGCTTGCGCCGGCTGCCTGCAGCGGGCGTTGGCGTGGCGGACGGCATTACCGGTCAACCTCGCCGAACACCAGGTCGTAGGTACCGATCATCGCCACCACGTCGGCCAGCATGTGGCCGCGCACGATCGAATCGATCGAGGACAGGTGGGCGAAGCCCGGTGCGCGCAGGTGCACGCGGAACGGCTTGTTGGCGCCATCGGAGACCAGGTAGCAGCCGAACTCGCCCTTGGGCGCTTCCACGGCCGCATAGGTCTCGCCGGCCGGCACGCAATAGCCTTCACTGAACAGCTTGAAGTGATGGATCAGCGCTTCCATGTCGTCCTTCATGTCCTCGCGCTTGGGCGGAGCGACCTTGAAGTTCTTGACCATCACCGGGCCCGGGTTGGCCTTCAGCCACGCCACGCACTGCTTGATGATGCGGTTGGATTCGCGCATTTCGGCAACGCGGACCAGGTAACGGTCGTAGCAGTCGCCTTCCTTGCCCAGCGGGATGTCGAAATCGACGGCATCGTACTTGGCGTACGGACGCTTCTTGCGCAGGTCCCAGGCAATGCCCGAGCCGCGCAGCATCACGCCGGTCATGCCCCACTGGTGGGCCAGTTCCGGAGTGACCACGCCGATACCGACGGTACGCTGCTTCCAGATGCGGTTGTCGGTCAGCAGGGTTTCGTATTCGTCGATGCGCTTGGGGAACTCGACGGTGAAGTTCTCCAGGAAGTCCAGCAGCGAGCCTTCGCGCGAAGCATTGAGCTGCTTCAGCGCCTTGCCCTTGTGCCAGCGCGATTCCTTGTACTTCGGCATGTGGTCCGGCAGGTCGCGGTAGACACCGCCCGGACGGTAGTACGCCGCGTGCATGCGCGCGCCGGAGACCGCTTCATAGCAGTCCATCAGCTCTTCGCGCTCGCGGAAGGCGTACAGCATCACCGCCATCGCACCCAGGTCGAGCGCGTTGGAGCCCAGCCACATCAGGTGGTTGAGGATGCGGGTGATTTCGTCGTACATGGTGCGGATGTACTGCGCACGCTCCGGCGCCTCGATGCCCATCAGGGTCTCGATCGCGCGCACGTAGGCGTGCTCGTTGCACATCATCGACACGTAATCCAGGCGATCCATGTAGCCGATCGACTGGTTGAACGGCTTGGACTCGGCCAGCTTTTCGGTACCACGGTGCAGCAGGCCCACGTGCGGGTCGGCGCGCATGATGGTTTCGCCGTCCATTTCCAGGATCAGGCGCAGCACACCGTGCGCGGCCGGATGCTGCGGGCCGAAGTTCATGGTGTAGTTGCGGATTTCCTGCCGGCTTTCGGCGGCGTTGCTGGCGAATGCTTCGCCGGCCTGGTGTACGTGGCTCACTTCACTGCCTCCTGCGCGCGCTCACCTTCTGCGGTCTGCAGACGGGCGTCGTCGCGGATCACGCGCGGCACGCCGACGCGCGGCTCCACCGAGGTGACCGGTTCGTAGATCACGCGCTTCTTTTCTTCGTCGTAGCGGACTTCGACATTGCCGATCAGCGGGAAGTCCTTGCGGAACGGATGGCCGACGAAACCGTAGTCGGTCAGGATCCGGCGCAGGTCCGGGTGGCCTTCGAAGATCACGCCGTACAGGTCGAACGCTTCGCGCTCGAACCAGTTCAGGCCCGGCCAGATGCTGGTCAGCGAGGACACCACCGGCAGCGCTTCGTCAGGGGCGAAGCAGCGCAGGTGCATCATCAGGTTGTGCTGGTACGAGCGCAGCTGGGCGACCACGGCGAAGCGCTGGGTCGGCATGTGCTGAGGGCGGGCACCGTCGGCGCCGTTTTCCTCGGTGGGGAACTCGCCCCACGCGAAGCGGCCCTGGGCCTTGCCTTCGACGCCGCGGCTGAAGCCCTGAGAAGACACGTCGGCGGTGTCCCATTCGTCGGAGCCATAACCAAGGTAGTCGACGCCGCAGAGATCCACGGCCTGTTCGAAACCAAACTCGTCACGCAGCGCCAGGGCGGTGGCGTGCCACTCGGCGGCAGGCACTTCCAGCGTCACTTCGCCGCGGGGTTCGACCACGATGACTTTCGCACCAGCGAAACGTGCGGACAGTCGGTCGATGAAGGATGCTTGCTCTGCCATGGGGGCTTGGCGCGCTCTTGTCAGGTGAAGGGGTCAGCGGGCGATGGTCTGTGTACGCCAGATCTTCTTCTGCAGCTGCAGGATCCCGTACACCAGCGCCTCGGCGGTCGGCGGGCAGCCCGGGACGTAGACGTCCACTGGCACCACGCGATCACAGCCGCGCACCACAGAATAGGAGTAGTGGTAATAGCCGCCACCGTTGGCGCAGCTACCCATCGAGATGACCCACTTCGGGTCCGGCATCTGGTCGTAGACCTTGCGCAGCGCCGGGGCCATCTTGTTGACCAGGGTACCGGCCACGATCATCACGTCGGACTGACGCGGCGACGGGCGGAACACCACGCCGTAGCGGTCAAGGTCCAGGCGCGCGGCGCCGGCGTGCATCATCTCGACCGCGCAGCAGGCCAGACCGAAGGTCATCGGCCACATCGAGCCGGTGCGCGCCCAGTTCAGCAGTGCATCGACGCTGGTGGTGACGAAGCCCTTTTCCAGCAGCGGGTTGTCGCCTTCCGGCCGCAGGATGTCATCAACCCGGCCTTCCGGCGTGGGGTTGTTCATGAGGCCATCGAGAGTCTGAATCACTCCCATTCCAGCGCTCCCTTCTTCCAGACGTAAATGAAACCGAGGAACAGCATGCCGACGAACAGGCCCATGGTGATGAGCGAACGGGCACCCAGCTCCATGAAGACCTGGGTCCACGGCACGATGAAGATGATTTCCAGGTCGAAGACGATGAACTGGATCGCGATCAGGTAATAGCGCACGTCGAACTTCATGCGCGCGTCTTCGAAGGCCTCGAAGCCGCACTCGTACGGCGACAGCTTTTCCAGATCGGGGCGGCGGGGACCGAGGAATCGACCAACCAGCATCAGCGTAATGCCGATACCGGTGGCAACGATCAGAAACAGCAGAGACGGCAAATATTCGGCCAGCACAGCGATTCTCTCTTGCCTCTGCCGCTGCGCCTGCAGGCGCTTTGGCATGGGGGAGTGGACGGGAATCTGCCTGGCGCCTTGCGCGCCAGACGAACCCGCTTTACTTACAAATGGTGCCCAAGAGGGGACTCGAACCCCTACGACTTGCGTCGCTACCACCTCAAGGTAGTGCGTCTACCAATTCCGCCACCTGGGCAAACGATCACATCAGACTATCTTCCCGATGCGCCGCGTATTGTAACCGGCTTCAGTCTTTCTGGGAGCCTTCCGAAGGCTTTTCTTCACCAGAAACCGAAGATTCCGCCTTAGCCGGCACATTCGCGGCCGGAACCGGGGCGGCCGGGACCGCATCGGCCTTCGGAACGGCCGGCAGTTCGCCCGCCGGGGCCGCCGGAGCAGTCGCCGCCGGGGCGGACATCAGGCCCAGATCCTGGTCGGCCGCCGGACGGGTGCCGTGACCGGCATACCAGGCCATGAAGAGGCTGATGCCGAAGAACACGACAGCCAGCCACTTGGTCGACTTGGACAGGAAGTTCGAGGCGCCGCGCGCACCGAACACCGTGCCCGAGGCACCGGCACCAAAGCCCGAACCCGCCGCCGCACCCGAGCCACGCTGCATCAGGATCAGCGCGATCATGGCCACAGCGACCAGCACGTAGACGACATTGAGGATCAACATCAGCATTGGAAACCGCCCTCGGACAAAACTTCTAGGATTAGTTCGCGGCCGCCGCCCGTGCGATGGCCAGGAAGTCCGCGGCCACCAGGGAGGCGCCGCCGACCAGCCCACCATCGACATCCGGCTGCGCGAACAGTTCCCCGGCATTGTCGGGCTTCACGCTACCGCCGTAAACAATGGGCAGTGAATCAGCCATTCTAGCATCGATACGCGCGACTTCGCCACGGATGAACGCGTGCACCTGCTGTGCCTGCTCCTTTGTAGCGGTACGGCCGGTACCGATGGCCCAGACCGGCTCGTAGGCGACCACGGCCTTGGCGAAGCCGGCTGCACCGACCCGCTCCAGCACCGGCGCCAGCTGGCTGGCGATGACCGCTTCGGTCTGCCCGGCCTCGCGCTGTTCCAGGGTCTCGCCCACGCACAGCACCGGCACCAGACCGGCGTGCTGGGCGGCGGCGAACTTGCGCGCGACCAGTTCACTGCTTTCATGGTGGTACTGGCGGCGCTCGGAATGGCCGACCAGGCCATAGCGGGCCCCGACCTCGACCAGCATGGCCGCGCAGACCTCACCGGTATAGGCACCCTTCTCGTTGCTGCTTACGTCCTGCGCGCCAAAGGCCAGGCCGGTCTCGCCGAAGTCCTCGACCAGCTCACCCAGGTACGGCAGCGGCGGCAGGATCACCACGTCCACGCCGTCCAGCGGCAGCCCAGCGGCGACCTGCCCCAGCAGTTCATTGGCGAATTGACGGCTGCCATGCAGCTTCCAGTTTCCGGCGACGATCTTGCGGCGCATGAGCGGGTGGCTCCTGTGTGAAGTCAGCCGGTCATGATACCTGTTACGGCAAAAATCCGTTTCCTTGTAAGCGGTTACATGGATTTCCAGCCAACGGCGCAGCCCCTCGTGGCGGGGGTCGGGGCTGGGTTGGTCGCGGAGAGCCCGGCTAGATCTGGGGCTTGGCCGGGCGGGTGGGACTGCGCAGGGGGCGCTGCAAGTACGTCCATGTAAGCTCGATCGCCGCATCCATGCGGCTCACGCCCCTGCGCAGCCCCACCCACCCGGCCTCTGACACGTTCCGGCGGTTCCGCCCGCCACGGAAAGAAAAAAGAAGATCAGAAGCAGAAGCCGGTCCCCTACCCTCCCTCGATACCTGACAGATCTCATCCACGCATGGCGTGAAATCGTGTCGACCAAGGTCGACACCTACCGGGAATCGCGATTTACCCACCGTCACCGGGAAACTGTCGAAGGCGGGGAGGT